>DAOSMQ010000116.1:0-7023 GCA_035372725.1 Promineifilum sp. (SeqCode) | reverse complement strand
GGACACCAATATTCTCTCGGAACCGCTGCGACCACAGCCCAACGAAGCGGTATTGCGGCTGTTGCGCCAGCACCAGGCCGAATTGGCTACCGCCACACTCGTCTGGCACGAGTTGCTTTTCGGCTGCTACCGTTTGCCGCCGTCGGCAAGGCGGGCGGCGATTGAGCAGTACCTGTTCGCCGTTGTCCACCCCTCCCTCCTGTTGCTGGCCTACGATGAAGCCGCCGCCCAGTGGCACGCGGCGGAGCGGGCGCGGCTGAGCGGGCTGGGGCGCACCCCTGCATTTGTCGATGGTCAGATCGCGGCCATTGCCGCCACGCAACAACTGACGTTGGTCACGCACAACTACGGCGACTACCAGATGTTCGACGGCCTGACCGTTGTCGATTGGTTTGAATAGCAAAACACCTGATGCCGGACAGACGTGCCCCTGGCGGCCGTCCTCAGCGTATTTGGCAAGTCACTGGATAGCAGCGCTGCCTGGCAAACCAGATTATTGAGCGCCGGCCTCGTTGCCGAGATCAAGCCGCGGGCGACGCGCCGGCTGCTATCAGCGGCGAACCGATTGCCGAAACAGTCAAACGTGACTCGCCATTGTCGAAGGCATAGCCGCTCTGGCCCGCCGGGCCAAGGGAGGCGCATTTCGGCCAGGAAGTGCGGCGCGTGTGATTCAAAAGCTAACGACGGATTTTCAGCAGCAGTTCGTCGTGATCGCCGCCGACGAACTCATCACTGTCGCGCAGCGGGAAGGATTGCCGAGTATAAACCCCGTAGCCGCTTGATTCCGCCGGCGCCACTGACTCTATAAAAGCAGGGGATGCGATCGTCAGGCTATGGCCCATCATTGGCCACCGGTCGTCCACCATCCACCGGCCGCAACCACACCGACACGTGCTCGGGCTGCATGGTTTCCTGGATGGCGCGCGTGAGTTCAGCCAGCAGCGCGTCCAGGTCTGTCTCATCGCGAACTGTGGCGGCGAACGCCGCCAGCGTTTTCTCCGCGTCGTATTTGCGGCGGAAGAAGCGCCGGTCGATAGCGCTTTGCACGCGGCGGCGCAGCGGCAGAAAGAGAGCAGCGATCAGCAGGGTAGACAGGACGACGGACGGCGTCGAATCACCGATGAGCGGCGTCAAAAAGTGCTCCAGGAGGACCACCGCGCTGAAATACACCATCGCCAACAGCGCTGTCAGGATCGCATAAGAGGTCGTCCGTCGAATGATGACGTCCACGTCGAACAGTCGGTAGCGCAGGACGGCGACAGCCAGACCAATGCCCATGACCGGCACTCCCAGGCTCGACACTACCGCAAACCAGTAAGCAACCTGATCCGGCAACCAATCGAAGGCGTCGGGATACTTAAGCAGGAAAAGCCCAATGCCCGCCGCTAAACCGCCAATGGCCCATCTCAACTGCGCGCGGCTGACGGCATCACGCATCGTCAGGGCGCTGTGCGCGAGGCCGGCCAGGGATGCGAGCAGCATCAGCATCGTTAATACGTAGCCGAAGTAGACGCTGCCGCCGGAGAAGAGCACTATTGCCACGGCTACCCCGATGCCAAACGGCGCATAGGCTACCCAGGGATGGCGAACCACCAGGGGTTTCGGCCGTGGGAAGACGAGCGTGAACGCGAGCAGCGCCGGCGCAATAACGATCCCATAGACCATATAGCTGTAGAAAATGGTGAGGATGCTGGTGTAAGGGTCAAAACCGATTGAGTAATCGAGCGGAATCAGGCGACTGATACTCGGCGCGCTCAGCGCGGCTGCAAAGACCAGCAAGGCCCAGGCCGCCGGCTCCGCCGGCCTTCGGAGAAAGGCCAGTAAGGAAATGCCCAGAACAAGGAACGAGCCCAGGTCGCTGACGGCCTGTGGAACGAGGGTAATGAAACCCGTCAGCAGCGCCGATGGCGTCCAGTGGTCGATCGGAACGGGCAGGCGCAACTCCTGGCCAGCCCGTTCCACCGTGTATTCAACGACCGCACCAGCCTGCCAGAAGTCCGGGCGAACGCCCTGGGCAAACGATTCCAACGGTTGGCCCGCCATGCCGGTGACGATGTCCATGGGTCGCAAACCAGATGGCCGTCCGACCACGTTTTGATAGTAGAGGGCCTGCGGCGAGTCCAGGGCAACCTCGGTGGTTACCCAGCCGTCAGTTGGCAGGAAGAAGCGATAGACGACCTGTGCCACGTCCAACGCCAGAAACGCGAGGACGAAGGTTAGCGTTAGGGCGGCGGGCCGGTTCAGGCGGCGCCCTAGCTGTGTCCCATTCGTTGCGCTCATGCAATCACCTATTCGCCCGCGTGGCGACCAATAGCATACCCTAGGACGATGCCAAAGGCGAGATGGGCCAGGGCGAACTGCCACGGCGCGATCACGGCCAGGCCGGCGTTCAGCTCTCTCATCAAGACAGACTGCGCCACCAGCCAGAGCACTAGCCCATAGGCAGCGCCGGCTAACCAGCTGTAGTGGCCCAGAACCGGCAACCGCCGGCGCAGCGTGTAGTATGCCAGCGCAAACAACGCCCCATCTAGTCCGGCAACCGCCAGGTGCATCAGGCCGCCGACGATGGGCGAGTTGTTGCTACCCGGATCGAAGCGGCCGAGGGTTTCCGCCACACCCGCGCCGTCCAACAACCTCAGCACGAGTAACACGCCTGCCATGACGAGTCCCGCGGTCATCCCCGCCAACAGACCGTCCACGGCCACATCGCCGATCGTCTTTTTCTGCTGCGTTGTCCAACTGGCGTCATCGGCCATCCTGAACTCTCCTACGTTCCATTTCAGACGCAGTGTAGCCGTCGAGCGTCTCCTGATCGTTACGGGAATCGTTACGAAATCGCCTCGCCTTGTAACTTGGAGACGCTTCCAGCATAATCGCGCTCACGATGACGCTGCGCCTCTACTTCCTTGGCCCGCCGCGCATCGAACGCGACGGGCAGACGATTGAGCCGGACACGCGCAAGGCCACGGCGCTGCTGGCCTACCTGGCCGTGACGGGCCAGTTCCAGACGCGCGACGCGTTGGCCGCACTGCTCTGGCCGGACATGGACGACCAGCACGCCCGCGCGGCGCTGCGCCGCACGCTGTCGTCGCTGCGCGCCTTCGCCGGCGACGCGGCCCTCCATGTCAGCCGCGATGGGTTGGGCGTGAACCCCGATGGTCTGTGGTGCGACGTGACCGCGTTCACGTCCGCCGTGGTCGAAACGGGCCGCCACGCCCACAGCCACGCCCCCGACAAGCCCTGCCCTGACTGCATTGCCCGGCTGGAGGCGGCCGTCGCCCTCTACCGCGACGCCTTTCTGAGCGGCTTCTCGCTGCGCGACAGCGCCGCGTTTGACGACTGGCAGGTGGTTGCCGGCGAGGGCCTGCGCCGCTCGCTGACGACGGCGCTGGCCTGGCTGGTGGCCGCCCACAGCGCCGCCGGCGCGTTCGACCGGGCAGCCGACCACGCCCGCCGCTGGCTGGCGGTCGATCCGCTGCGCGAGGAGGCCCACCGCTGGCTGATGCGTCTGTACGCCTGGGGCGGGGCGCGCGACCTGGCCCTGCGGCAGTACCGCGAGGCGGTGCGCGTCCTTGATGAGGAGTTGGGCGTGGAACCGCTGCCGGAGACGACGGCGCTGTACGAGGCCATCCAGGAGAACCGTCTGGAACGGCCCGCGCCGGTCGTCGCCGCGCCGCCATCACAAGCCGCTGCGCCGCCCGCGGCTGTGCCCGCGCCGGCCGCCGCGCCTCTGCTTGGTCGCGACACTGCCTGGGCGGAACTGCAACGTGCCTACAAAGATGTGACCGCGGCCGGCCGGCTAGTGGCCATTACCGGCGAGGCGGGCATCGGCAAGACGCGCCTGGCCGAGGCGTTCCTGGAGTGGGCGCGCGCCGGCGGGGCAACGACGGTGACGGCCACCTGCTACGAGGGCGAGGCGGATCTCGCCTACGCGCCATTTGTCGCCGCGCTGAATGCCCTCTTGCGGCGGCCCGAATCGGCGGCGCGCCTGCCGGCCATTCCGGCGCAGTGGCTGGCCGAGGCCGCTCGTCTGGCCCCCGAGCTGGCCGGCGGCGCTGCCCCGCCGGCCGACAGCGGCCCCGGCGCGCAGACGCGCTTCTTCGCCGGCATCAGCGAGGTCATCTGTCACTTGCTGTCTGGCCCCGTGCCCGGCGTCTTCTGCCTCGACGACGCCCACTGGGCCGACGTGGCCTCGCTCGACCTGCTGGCCTACCTGGCGCGGCGGCTGAGCGACCTGCCCGTGCTGCTGGTTGTGGCCTGGAGCGACGCCGCCGGCGGCGCGCCGCGCCTGCGCCGCCTGCTGACCGAAGCGCAGCGCACAGCAACGGGCCGCGCCGTCGTCCTGACCCGCTGGCGGCCGTCAGATGTGCTTGGCCTTGTGGCCGCCGGGGCGGAACCGAGCGCCGACACGGCCGCCGTCGCCGGCCGGCTCTACCGCGAGACGGAGGGACTGCCCTTCTTTGTCGTCGAGTACCTGAACGCCTTGCGGGCCAACCCCGATAGCTGGGCTATGCCCCAGTCGGTGCGCGACCTGCTGGCCGGGCGGCTGGCCGGCGCGGGCCAGACTGAGCGCCAACTCTTGCAGGCGGCGGCGGTCATCGGCGGGGCATTCGACGACGACATCCTCCTGGCGGCCAGCGGTCGCAGCGAGGAAGAGGTCGTTGGTGGGCTGGAGCGGCTGCTGGAGCATGGGCTGATCCGCGAGGCGGCTGAAGCCGGCGGTGTGGCCGGCGATATGGGCTACGACTTCAGCCACCAGCAATTGCGCTCGTTGGTCTACGATGAGACGACGCTGGCCCGGCGGCGTTTGCTGCACCGGCGCGTGGCCGCGGCTCTGACGGCGCGGGCGCGCGGCGAGGCAATGGCCAGCCTGATCGGCCACCACTACCGGCTGGGCGGGCAGGAGGCGCTGGCGGCCGACGCCTACCGCCGCGCCGGCGACCACGCCCGCGGCCTCTTCGCCAACCGCGAGGCGCTGGGCCACTACCAGACCGCCCTGGCCCTGGGCCACCCGGCCACGGCGGCGCTGTACGAGGCCAGTGGCGACCTCTACACGCTATTGGGCGAGTACAGCCGCGGCCTGAGCGCCTACGAGTCGGCCGCGGCCCTGGCCGGCCCGGCTGACCTGGCCCGGCTGGAGCACAAACTGGGCCAGCTCTACGAGCGGCGAGGGCAGTGGGAACTGGCCGACAGCCACTATGCCGAGGCCCTGAGTCGCTACCAGCCGGCAACAGCGGGCGCCGACATCGCCCGCCTGTGCGTCGATCGCAGCCGCGTCGCCTACCATCGCGGCGACAGCGCCGGGGCGCGAGCGCTGGCCGAGGAGGCGCTGGCGCTGGCCGCCGAGGACGCTGAAGCCCGGGCGCAGGCCCACAACACGCTGGGCATCCTGGCGCGGGGGGCGGGCGACCGGGAGGCGGCTCGCCGTCATCTGGAGGAGAGCCTGGCGTTGGCCGAACGCGCCGAGGCGACGGCCGTGCGCGTGGCCGCGCTCAACAACCTGGCCCGCCTGCGCGGCGCGGCCGGGGAGATCGACGCCGCGTTGGAACTGCTGGAATTGGCCATCGACCTGTGCGCGCGCCAGGGCGACCGCCACCGCGAGGCGGCCCTGCTGAACCAGCGCGCCGACTGGCTCCACCGCGCCGGGCGCGAGGACGAGGCTATGAGCAGCCTGAAGGCGGCCGTGGCCATCTACGCCGAGATTGGCCAGGAGTCGGGCGGCTGGCAGCCGGAGATCTGGAAGCTGACGGAGTGGTAGGGGGGAGCAGTGGTCAGTAGATCAGCCAGCTTCAAGTCATCCTGATGTCTGATCACTGCCCTACTGGCCCACTGCCCTACTGGCCACTGTTCTGCTCGATGACCAGCGGCGCGCCGTTGCGGTCGGTGGTCGTCGTCAGCGTGTAGCCGCCATAGGTGCAATCGCCCTGCTGGACTTGGCGTACTTTGCCCTCGACGGTCAGATTGTGGGTCGTGTTGGGCAGCAGCGTGATCTCGATCTCCTTGGGGAAGGCGTCGAAGGGGACGGTGAAGACGCCTGACTCGGTCGTGACAGTGATGGCCTCGCCATTGCCCAGATCGACGGTGATGATCTGTGTCAGGGCGTCGGTCGGCGAGGTCACCGGCTCGACGGTGAAGAACTCCGGCGTGGCCTGGGGACATTGGGTCGTATCGCCGGGTGTGTCGGTCTCGCCCGGCGCGCCCACGTCGCGCGCCCCCAGCAGCCACCACAACAGCAGCCCCAACACCAGGGCCAGGGCGATGATGATCAGCCAGCGCACTGCGGAATTGTTCATGTCACTCCTCCCCTTCTACCAGGTGACCGTGTTGGGATCAACGATGTACTTCCACCAGTTGTAGGCGATGCCGTCGGCCGCGCCGTTGATGTGGGGCAGCAGGTTGAACCACCACTTGTGATGCAGCCGGATGTCGCCGTTGCCCCAATCATTGCAGTCCACCATTTGGGCTTCGCCGCGCAAATCGGGGAAGTTCTGCCACGTGTGCCAGCGGCTGGGCACGCGGCGCTTGTTGCCCCAATCGTAGTCGCGCTCGCTATTGGGCGCGTAGTGCATCCAGCCAACTTCGGCCTGGCCGGGGTTCTTAAACTCATGGCGAAAGAAGCGCTCCCACAGGTTGTCGTCGTCGCGCTTCTCGCGAAAGACGTGCTTCATGATCGACTCGGCGCGGTGGCCGAAGTTCTCCAGCATCTCGCCGACGCCGCGCTGGTAGTTGAAGCCCATGATGACGAAGCGGCGGGCGGCGTGGGCGGTCTGCGTCAGGGGCGGCGCGTTGCACCAGAACGCGCCCGGCCCGCCCATGATTGACTCGTAGTAGCCGGCATAGGGGAAGGCGAACAGCCAGAACTCATCGACCGCGCCGGAGTTGACCTTGGCGATCATGTCGAACTCGTCGATGAGCGCGTCGTAATCAACTGCGTCCGGCTGGTGAAAGCCCTGGCGCTTGCGCCAGGCGTCCACGAAGGTGTCGGCCGTGTAGACAAAGCCGTCGGCCTTACGCGGGAAGCCG
>DAOSMQ010000115.1:0-7081 GCA_035372725.1 Promineifilum sp. (SeqCode) | reverse complement strand
CCGAGGCCCGCGCCACTTTCGCCAATACCCATGTGGCGCGGGATCTAGACCACTATCAGATTACGCGGGAGGGGGTGATCAGGATAAAGAAGGAAGAGGGCTAACCTTACAGTCCGAGAGCTTTTAACTCACGTGCCGATCGCGCATTATACTTTTCCTCACCCACGTATAGAATGTGAAGTTCACCAGCGGCATTAAACCCTGTGACCCTGACCGAGCGCTTGTCGCTGAATAAGGATCTTCTATCAGGCAGCCACTCAACCGCGCAAAGATCATAGGCCATCATAAAGCCTTCCTTATTAGACCTTTTCCGTCAGGGCAACGGTGTTTCCAATGCATCACGAAATGCCTCGGGACTGCGAGCAGCTACGCGAAGCAGTGCTCGCGCCGGCCCAACAGGCTTGCGGCGTCCCTGCTCCCAGTTCTGCAAGGTTCCCAGGCTGACGCCGATCATCAACGCGAACTCATGCTGTGACTTGTCCAGTTTCGCGCGGATGCCTTTAATGTCCATCGGCGAGAACTCCAAAACTCGGCTTGGCTGACGCAGGCCGCGCTTGATCTCACCAGCTTGCTTAACACTCTCGACCAATTCTGCGAATTCCTCATTGTTCATTGTAGGTACTCCTTAACAAGGTTGCGTAGAATTCGCAACTGCTGCTGTGTTAGATCGCTCTTAGCACTTTTCTTATAAACAAATAGCATGTAGCAAACTTCCGAAGAAACATCCCAATAGTAAATAGTGCGTAGACCGCCTCGCTTTCCCGTGCCGGACACTCGCCAGCGCAGTTTGCGCAATCCACCCCCGCCGGGTATCAGGTCGCCGGCCTCGGGCCGCATTAGCAACACTTCCTGAAGGCGGCTGTACTCCTCATCTGATAGCAGCTCCATTATGTGCCTTGTGAAGATGGGCGTCTCGATGAACTGCATACGGTACTATGCGTCAATGGCGTACTATTGTCAACCCCAATTACTCCGTCCAGGCGAGTTTCGAGAAGTCGCCTTCGCAACCCGCCTTAATCTTGCTTTCCCACAACGTCCCCAGCCACGACACTTAGAAGCGATCGTGCGATTGCCGTTGGGCGCGTGATCCACAATGCCTTTCCCGCTTGTTCCGCTAAAATCCGTTTACAGAGGAGAACCCCTATGAACGACAACGACCTGCGCCCCGACGCGCTATTCGACCTTTCCAACCCCACTACGGCGGCCTTTTTCGACGGCTGCGCCTACGTCTGGGAGGCGCTGGCCCAACTGGAGCGGCACGTAGCCCGGCTGACGGCCGGCGGCCGGCGCATCGACGGCACGGTGATGGACGGGGCGTGGCTGGGTGACGCGCCCATCGTTATCGAGGCGGGGGCGCTGGTAGAGCCGGGGGCCTACATCGTCGGCCCGGCCTACATCGGCCGCGGCGCAGTCGTGCGCCACGGGGCCTACGTGCGCGAGAACGTCATCCTGCTCGACGGGGCGGTGCTCGGCCACGCCAGCGAGGCCAAGCACGCCCTCTTCCTGCCCAACGCCCACGCGCCCCACTTCGCCTACGTCGGCGACTCCATCCTCGGCCAGGGCGTCAACCTGGGCGCGGGTACGAAGCTGAGCAACCTGGGCATTCTGAGCGCGAAAGACCCGCTCACGGGCAAGCGGCCGACGATCAAGCTGACCATCGACGACCGCGAATACGACACCGGCCTGACGAAGTTCGGGGCCATCCTGGGCGACGGCGTGCAGACGGGCTGCAACGCCGTCCTCAACCCTGGCTGCATCGTCGGCCCGGGCACGCTCGTCTACGCCAACACCAGTCTGCGCAAGGGTTACCACCCGGCCGGCAGCATCATCAAGTTGCGGCAAAATGTGCGCGTGATGACAAGGGAATAATAAGTCTCGCATGGTGGGCGAGTGTAGCATAACCGCGCGGGCTGTGGCCAAGGGCGGGGGAACCGCACGCGGATGACACGGATGGCCCAGATTCACGTCGATCCGCGAGTGTCTCCTGTGCGTGAATCGGCGTCCTATTCGGCTTCCTCCCAAACTTGCCCATTGTGCAACGACCTGCCTATACTTGTTGCTGTGAGCCGAGCTTGCCGTGGCGCGCCGACTTCCGCGGCGGCGCGGCCGACCGGACGGCAACCGGCCCGCAGGACAAGCGCTTGCCCAACGACGACGCTTTAGCTCCTCCTTTCGATGCCCTCTTTGGCGATCGGGCGACGGCCGACTGGGCGCTCGAACTCTTCGCCGAGACGGTTAAGCGCCTCGGCGGCTGGCCCGATGACCCGCGCTTCGCCCTGACGTTGCCCCGCGGCCGGAAGATGCTGCGGCTCAACCTGGGCAACTGGATGGTGATGGACGTTTCTGCCAGCGGCGTTCTCCATCTGACCGCGCTCATCGCGCCGATGGCCGAAGCCTTCTCGTTTCCGCGTGGCGAGCCGTTTGCGCGCACCGAGGATGAGATAGCCGTCTTCGCCATTCCGCTGGCGACGGCCAGAGCGTGGCCAGAAGAGTTGCAGCGCGTCTATTCGGAGAGCATGCTGGCCCTGGCTGAGCGCTTCGGCAGCTACGGTGGCTCGCCCCACCGGCACGCCCATCAGGCCGAGCTGTTTCGGGCGCTTTTCAACGTGGCCGAACGAGAACATTTGCTGCTCGCCGGCTTGCCGGAGGGGAAAGGCGAGAATGGGAGCCGGCGGTCGCAGCCGCCCCCGGACCGCCCCGCTGTGGTGCGCGAAGCCGCGCCGCGTTGGTCTGTGGCTGAGCCGCCGGTGGTGGCGGTCTATGGCCGCGACGACTTCCTGCGTGAGACCTACTTAACCACGCCGGCAGCCGACGAACTCCACGATCTACTGCTGGAGCGCCAACAGATCGTCCTCTATGGCCCGCCGGGGACGGGCAAGACCCACGTCGCCCGCCACCTGGGTCGCTGGCTGATTGGGCTGGCCGACCCGCCGCCGGAGCGTCTGACCGTCATCCAGTTCCACCCCGCCTACAGCTACGAGGAGTTCATCGAGGGCATCCGGCCGGAGAGCCACGGGCGCGGCGAGCACGCTCGCGTGGACTACCTGGCCCGCCCGGGCGTCTTCGTCCGCTTCTGTCGGGCCGCCGAGAGCATTGCCGGGCCGTGCGTCTTCGTCATCGACGAGATCAATCGCGGCAACATCGCCCGCGTCTTCGGCGAGTTGATGCTGCTGCTGGAGTACCGCGACGAGGCTGTGCCGCTGCCCTACTCCGGCGACCGCTTTCGCATCCCGCCCAACGTCTATCTGATCGGCACGATGAACACGGCCGACCGCTCCATTGCCCTGGTCGATTTCGCCCTGCGCCGCCGCTTCCATTTCTTCCGCTTTGACGCCGACCCGGAGCTGTTCGACCGCTGGCTGGCCAAGCAGCCATCGCCGCTGCCCTACCTCAGCGCGCTCTATCGCCGCCTGGCGACCGAAGCGGTCGACGACCCTGACTATGCCATCGGCCCCAGCATTTTCATGCGCCATCTCGACGAAGCGGGGCTGGCCCGTGTGTGGCGGCGCAGCGTCATGCCCTATCTGGAAGAGTACTACATCGACCAGCGCGCCCGCGCCCGGCGGTGGGCATGGGACGGCGAGCTGGTGCGCGGCCTGCGCGAGCAGCCTGATGGCGGCTGAGCCGCCGGCCGAACCGGTCGATCTGTGGCTGACCGAGAACGGCACGCTGCTGACCACCGCGCTGAGCGCGGCGCAGGCGCTGCGGCTGCGGCAGCAGTACGGCGAGCATCTCGTCGTTCAGCCCGGTTGGGAGCCGGGGTCGTTTGTCCTGACGGCCCGGCAGACCATCGGCGTGCTCGTCCTCGACGGCCTGCGCATCCACATCGCCCCCAAAGTGCCGCTGACGAATCTGTTCCACATGCTGACCTACGCCTATGACCTGCCCTTTTTCCGCGAGGAGGAAGCGCCGTTGGCCGTGGGCGACGACCTGTTCGAGTTTCTGGTGGCCATCTTCGTGCAGCAGGTCAACCGGCTGGCCCGCCAGGGCATCCAGCGCGGCTACAGAGATGTGGAGGAAGATGCGTCCTACTTGCGCGGCCGGCTGCTGCTGGGCGAGCAGTTGCAGCGCAACGCCGGCCGGCCGGCGCGTTTCGCCCAGCGCGTCAACGACTTTACCGCCGACCGGCTGGAGAACCGCATCCTGAAGGCCACGCTGTGGCAGCTAGCCGGCGCGCCCTATCGCGACGCCGACTTGCGCCGGCGCGTGCGGCGAACACTGTCGGCTTTCTCGGAGGTGTCGTTGGTCGCCGTCCGGCCAGAGGAGTGCCGGCAGGTCGTCTATAACCGCCTGAACGCGCGCTACCGCATGCCGATCAACCTGGCGCAATTGTTCCTGCGCCACCTGTCGCTGGAGGGGCGCACCGGCGAGACGCCCTTTATGAGCTACTTGCTGCCAATGGCCGGGGTGTTTGAGCGCTTTGTCGCCCGCTACCTGGACGACCATTTCGCCGCCCACCCCCTGATCAGCGTCCTGACCCAGGAATCGATCTGGCTAGACGAAGCGTTACGCGAAAGGGGCCGTCTCGACATCTTGCTGCATTGGGCGGGTCAGCCGGCAATGATCGTGGACACCAAGTACAAGACGTTCGACGGCACGCCCTCGGAGGCCGACCGCAACCAGATGTTCATGTACTGCCACGCGCTTGGGGTGACGCGGGCGATGCTGGTCTACGCCGACGAAGGCGCGGCCGGCTATGAGGCCCGGTTTCCCGGCATGTGGCTGGCGGCGCGATCGCTGGCGTTGGATGGGGCATTGGCCGACTTTCGCCGGCGCTGCCAGGACTTTGCCCAGGAGGTGATGGCGCGCGTGACCGCCGGCCCTTAGGGCCGGCAATCGCCGCGGGTGGTGTAATCGACCGTATCGACGCGCACCCACATGCCGTCGGTGGTCACCTGATACCACAGCCCACCGTCGTCGCGCAGGGTCACGACCTGGACAGCTTCCACTTCACCGGCCGGGATTTCGCCGGCCGGAACTTGCTCCGGGTCGGGGTTGAAGCGGGCGGGCACGGCTTCGGGCAGGGTGACGAAGCACTCCGCCGCGCCAAAGGCGCGCGCGGTGATGGCGTCAGGGTCGATCAGTTCCGGGGCGACGGCCATGCCCTCGCTGCCACAGGCGGCGAGGAAGAGCAAGAGCGAAAGACATATCGTCAGACGTGTAAGGCGGCGATGATGGCACATAGGGCTTCTCAGATCAGGGATCGTGTGTTCAGACTAACGAGATCGTCGGCTTCACTATCCTGCACGCCACGCAGCGCTAGACACGCGCGGTGAACTCGCCTGCCGGGCGAGTTCACCGCGCGTCGCTGGTTCAGTACCCCAGCGACGACGCCAACCAGCGCTCGGCCAATTCGACGCTCATGCCCTTGCGGGCGGCGTAATCCTCCAGTTGGTCGCGGCCGATGCGGCCCATGCCAAAGTAGGCCGCCTGCGGGTGGGCGAAGTAGTAGCCGCTGACCGAGGCCGCCGGCAGCATGGCGAAGCTCTCCGTCAGGTGGATGCCGGCGGCGTTGGTGGCGTCGAGCACGCGGAATAGCTCGCCCTTCTCAGTGTGGTCGGGGCAAGAGGGGTAGCCCGGCGCGGGACGGATGCCGCGGTACTGCTCGGCGATGAGGGCATCGTTGTCCAGCGCCTCGTCGGGCGCATAGCCCCATAACTCGCGCCGCACCAGCGCGTGCGTCCACTCGGCCAGCGATTCGGCCAGCCGGTCGGCCAGGGCCTTGGCCAGGATGGCGTTGTAGTCGTCGTGGGCAGCCTCATAGCGGCGCACGACTTCGTCTAGCCCCAGCCCGGCGGTGACGGCGAAGAAGCCGAGGGTGTCGGTCAGGCCGCTGCCGGCCGGGGCAATGTAGTCGGCCAGAGAGAGATTGGGCCGGCCCGGCGGACGCTGCATCTGCTGGCGCAGGCAGTGGACCGTGCTCAGGGCCGCTGTCGCCCCGGCTCCCCCGCTCCCCCGCTCCCCCGCCGGGTAAACGACAATGTCGTCTCCCACGGAGTTGGCCGGGAACAGCCCTACCACCGCCCGCGCCCGCAGCCACTGCTCCTCAATGAGGCAGTTCAGCATGTGCTGGGCGTCGGCGTAGAGGGGGCGGGCCGATTCGCCCACAACCGGGTCGTTGAGGATAGCGGGGAACTTGCCGTGCAGCTCCCAGGCGGTGAAGAAGGGCGTCCAGTCGATGGTCGCGCATAGCTCGGCCAGATCGACATCGAGGACAGTCACGCCCGGCTTGTTGGGCGCGGGCGGCGTATAGGCGCTCCAGTCGAGGGCCAGCCGGTTGGCGCGGGCCTCGGCCAGCGACGCCAACTGCTTGCCGCCGCCGCGGTCGCCGCGGCTCTGGCGGATGGCGGCGTACTCAGCGCGCACGCCGGCGGCAAAACCGGCGTGGTGCTCCTTGCTGAGCAATTGCGAGGCCACACCGACGGCCCGCGAGGCATCGTGGACGTGGATGACCGGCCCGCGATGGTACTCCGGATCGATCTTGACGGCCGTGTGAACTTTCGACGTCGTCGCCCCGCCGATGAGCAGGGGGATGTCGAAGCCCTCGCGCTCCATCTCCTGGGCCACGTGGCGCATCTCCTCCAGCGACGGGGTGATGAGGCCGCTGAGGCCGATGATGTCCACGTTCTCGCGGCGGGCTGTCTCCAGAATCTTGTGCGTAGGGGTCATGACACCCAGATCGATGACCTCGTAGTTGTTGCAGCCCAGGACGACACCGACGATATTCTTGCCGATGTCATGCACGTCGCCCTTGACCGTGGCCAGCAGAATGCGCCCGACCGGGCCGCGGTCGCCGCTGCGGGCCTTCTCCGCCTCGATGTAGGGCACGAGATAGGCCACGGCCTGCTTCATGACGCGGGCGCTCTTGACCACCTGCGGCAGAAACATCTTGCCCGCGCCAAACAGGTCGCCGACGACGTTCATGCCGTCCATCAGCGGCCCCTCGATGACGTGCAGCGGGCGCTCGACCGTCTGCCGAGCCTCTTCCACGTCCGTCTCGATGTAGGCGTTGATGCCCTTCACCAGCGCGTGGGTCAGCCGCTCATTGACCGGCAGCGACCGCCAGGCCAGGTCTTCGTGA
>DAOSMQ010000114.1:0-7084 GCA_035372725.1 Promineifilum sp. (SeqCode) | reverse complement strand
TGGAAGATAGGTTCGTCCTGGCCGCAGGAGCTGCACTCCATAGCCACCACCAGCTCGCTGTCGAACTCCAGCACCGCCTCTGGCCCCAGGCGCTCGCGGGCAATGGCCAGCAGCGCCCCCAGGGTGGTGCCAGCGGCGGTCACGTCGGGCAGTTCGACAATCGGCTCCAGCATAGAGTGGCTCATGCAGCCATCCTTAACCGGGTACTCGGTCATGTAGATGTCATTGGTCAGGCCGTTGATCATCAGCGCCTTGCCCGGCTGCACTTCCATGTGGTGCAGCAGCTTCAGCGCCTCCTGCGTCTGGAAGGCGGCCACAATAGACGCGCTGGTCGGCGTCGTTGGCACCTTGCCCTGCAAGATGTTCTGCCGGGCCAGCAGGGGGCAGGAGTAGCGCAGGTTGATGATCTGATAGTCGCTGTCGGTCAGCGTGCACTCGTAGCACGCCCCCTCGCCCGGCCGGAAGACGCGAACGATGCCCATCAGTTCCTGGATGGCCCCATCGACCCACGGCCGGTTGACCGCCCAGGAGAAGCGATTGATCGACAGGCGCGCCTCGCGGTTGTCGAGGCAGCCGACGATAGCATCCACATGGCGGAAGACGCCCAGGCCCATCTCGAAGTTGATGTCGCCATGCCAGGCTTTGACCTTCACGTCGGGATTGAGCGCCTTAACGCCGTCGGCGGCGGCATCGACCTTGCGGCGGCCGCGGTCGTCGGCTCTAAAGAGCACCGAGCGGCTGAGATTGCTGTCCTCGATGGTGTCGAAGTCGGCAATAAGAATGTTGCCGATGCCCATCAGGGTCAGGTTCTTGATCACCTCGTTGCCCAGCGCGCCCGCGCCGATGACCAGCACCGTCGCGTTGCGCACGACCTCTTGCTGCCACCAGCTAATGTAGCCGAAAGTGTGGTAGCGGTCGCTATCGGGGTCGGTGATGACAATAGTCTCTGTGTCCGTGTCCGTCATTATCTTTCCTGCAATCGGCGTTTAGCGCCATTGTGTCGCCCTCAGGCTGGATTGGTCAGCGTGGCGACGAAATTCTGCGTCACGATGAGTTGGCCTTCGGGCGAATAGGCCACGCCGATGCCGACGTGAGTCCAGACGGGGTTCAGGATATTGCCCCGGTGGTTGGCCAGCCGGCGTGGCTGATTCATGAACGCGGTTTGTATCTCAATGAGACCCTGCTCGCCACGGCTGGCCGGGCCATAGACCACACCAATGTTTTCGCCACAGGCCAGGTAGCTGATGCTGGCCCGCTCCAGCCGGCGGGAGACGCTGATCCCCTCTGGCGTCACATGGGCCACGTAGCGCCGCTGGAGCATGTCGGCCGAGTGCTGCCGGGCCACAGCCGCCAGCGCGGAATGCCAGCGCAGCGGGCCACGGTTGAGCCACCGTGGTAGCTGCTCGGCGCGCGCGGCATTGACCAGAGCGAAGGCCCGTTGCTCGAGCGGGCCGATGACCTCCTCGCTGGCCGGCTCGAAAGCGGCGATGTCGGCGGAGGTGATCTGGATGCCGTGGCGGCGCTGGCCTGCCGGCGGCGGCGCGTCGGGAATGTCGGCCAGGCCGATGGTCAGCACCGGCGGGGCCGTGACGCGCCCATCTTGGGCGGCGATGTCCTCGGCCGTCAGCCGCAGCCGGTCCGAATCATTCATGGGCTTGCCCGCGCTCAGGCCTTCAGTGTCCGGTAGAACGGCAGAACGAAGTGCGTCCGGTCGGCGTTGACGGTGATGGACTTGCGCTCCACCTCACCACCGAAGTCGCGCGGCCAGGTGACATCAATGTCATAGGTCAGTCCCGCGTCGGCCTGCACGGGCAGCTCGCACAGGAACTCGCCGTCCTTGTTGGTTGTGCCGGCCACGTAGCGGCGGATGCCCCGCGAGCTGACGCGCACTTGCAGGCCATAGAGACCAGGGCCGTCCGGGTGGGCCTGGACGACGACGCGCAGCTTGGTCGTGGCCATGGGCGCGCGGCCGCGCTTGTGGCGGCGCGGCGCGGCCGGGCGGGCCGGGCTGACTGCGGCTGTGGGCATGACCACGTTGCTGGGCGGGCGCGGCGCGGGCGGCTGGGGGATCGGGCGCGCCGGCGGCTCCAGCTGGGAGGCGTCGATGCGCAGCGGCGGCTGAGTCAACGGCGCGGCCGGGGCGGCCGGCGGCTCCAGATCGTCAACGCTGATGCTCAGCGGCGCGGCCGGGGCTGGCGGCGCGGGCTGCTCCAACTCGTCGGGGTTCACCTGGACGCCGGACGTGTATTCGGGATAGCGCACGGGCACGGGCGGCCGGTAGTAGGGCGGCAACGGCGCGGCCGTGCCGTCGGGGCGCAGCCCGTTGAGCGTGGCCGGGCCGCCGGGGCCGGTGTAGGCCAGCTTCCGGCTCAGCTTGTCGCGCTCCGTGGCGCTGCGCTGCACCTGCTGGCGGGCAAAGAAAGCCGCCCGCTTGATGACCTGCCCGGCGGGGCTATAGGGGTCGGGCGGCGCAGCCGGGTCCAGGCGGTCGAGCGGGAAGCCGCTGCGCCAGGCATGGGCGGCCACCGCCAGCGCCAGCCACGCCGCCGCCGCGGGCCGGTCGGGTGGCGGCGCGCCGGCCGCGGCCGCGGCCAGAGCGGCCACGTCGCCGTTGTCGGCCAGGTTGCTCTCGCGCAACAGGCCGTAAAGGGCGATGCGCGCGCCCGGTTCGGTGTCGGTCAACTGGCTGAAACTGTGGCGGGTGGGTTCGTCGAGCGCCTCGGCAGCCAACAGCAGCGCCCGCGCGCGCGACTCGCTCAGCGGCTCGCCGCGCGGGTTGAGGTCACTGTTGAGCCAGTCGAGCAGCCGCGCCGCGAAGGCGGCCAACTGCGGCCGGTCGGGAAAGGCGCGGATCAGGCTGAGGGCAGCATCTTCCATGACATGCTCCTGTCAATGGGGCGAGCCGTCGTCACGGACAGCCCACCCCATCATCTGTCATCCAGTACTAGATCGCCAGGCCGGTCTCCAGCTTGTGCAGCCCGTCCCAAACGCGCATCAGCTCTTCCATGTCCGAGACGGACTCCAGATCGACCTCGATAGCCTTGCGCAACTCCGGCTTGTGGAGGTTGCGGTCGTGCTGGCGCAGCATCGGCTTGACCAGGAGGTTGTTGAAATCACGCTCGGACTTGATGGCCTCCAGCCAGAACAGCCGGCGCAGACGCGGCAGCAGATCGTCATCGCTGAAGAGGTCGTCGATGATCGAGGCGAAGATGCGGTTGACCTTGACGGCGACGTTGTCCAGCAGGTCGGCATAGCTCGGTTCCAGGTCGGCCGGAGCCGCGGCGGCCGGCTTCTCGCCCAGGAAGCTGATGTCGAAGTCGGGCACAGTCTCGCCGTTGGGGGCGCTGTCGAGGATGTTGATTTCGATCGGCGCCTCCGTCTCGGTCGGGGCGGGGGCCTGGTTGTTGTTGCCGGCCGCGGCCACCTGTGGCATCGAGGCGGCGATCTCGCGGGCGACACGCTCCGGGCCATAGAGGGCCACGTCGAGCAGACGCTCGTTGGTCGGCAGAGCCAACTCCTGCTCGCCCACGCTCAGGCGCGCGTGAACCGAGCGATTCGTCTTCATCAGTTCGTACATCGTCGCCTGCTGGCAGGTGTAGCGGAAGCTGCGGCCAATGCGGCCGATCAGGATGCGAAACGCATCGGCCACGGGCACAGCATTGTCGGCCTCGCCGGGGATGATGTAGTTGTAGGTCTGGCCATAGCTGGCGCGCTCCAGGCGGGAGAGGATCTCGTGCGCCTCCAGGGTGCGGTCTAGTTCGGCGGTCATGATGTCGGCCGCTTCGGGCATGAACTTGGAGACGGCGTCCTGCATTACCAGTTCGACCTGGAACAGGATGCGCTTGATGGGCACTTCGATGCCGCTGGTGCCCCAGATGAGGTTGTCGTAGGTCACGTCGCGGCCGTCCCAGTACTCGGTGCCGTAGTTCTCCAGCAGCATCTCCACTTCGCGCTGGACGGCATCTTGGACCATGCCCTTGATACCGTTGAGCGTCGGCCGGAGCATCTGGCGGAAGCGCTCATCGCTGTTGGTGCGGCTGCTCAACTCCAGCAGGGCGTTGTGGAAGGCGCGGGGCAGTTCCTTCTGCTGGCGGGCGAGAACGTTCTCATAGCGCCGCTCCTGTAGCTGCTCCCAACTGGTGGCAAACGGCGGCTGAACGCCACGCGCGGCCAGTTGCTTCTCATAGTAGAAACGCAGGGCTTGCAGGGCGTTGCGGGTGCGCGTGGCCGCCTCGCGCAACTGGCTGCGGACGCGCTCGTGCTGGATGAAGTGGATGAGGGCCTCGCGCAGCAGGGGCACTTCGCTCAGCTTCAGCAGAGCCTCTTTCGTGTCCGGGTTCAGCGGGTCTTTCGTATCGACGTTGCCCAACTGATCCTTAAAGACCTTGGCAATGCGCTCGGTCTCGCTGGCGAATTCCTGGGGCGCGTGCTCCGGGTCTTGCAGGTAGAGGGCGGATGGGGCCATCACCAGGAAGTAGGGCCGGTTGTGGCCGCGGCTGCCGTAGCGCTCCCAGTAGTTGGGGGCGATGTAGCGAGTGACTTCCTTGACCTCTAGCTCAGCCTCCGGCAGACCGGAGTTCAGCCGGTCGAACGCCTGGCGCACATTGCCGCCGTTGACGACGAGGAAGATCTTCGACGCGGCCTCGTCCAGGTCGCCACCGCTCAGGCCAAAGAGGCGGTTTTCCTTGATCCAGTTGACGGCCGAGAGCGACTTCATCTCGTCGACGCGCTGGCGGCCGGCGTCGGTCACCAGGACGATCATGGCGTCCTCGCGCTTCATCTCTTCGAGGGTGATGGCCTCATGTAAGCGCATGCCCGCGCCCAGACCGGGCACGTCAACGATGCGCAGATAGCCATTCATCAGCAGGCTGGGCATGCCGGCCTTAGGATGGATGCGGAAGGTGGCCGACTTGATCAGGCGAATCTGACGCTGCTGGCTGCCCTTGAAGCCGTCCTCACGCAGATGCTTGAGCGACTCCTCATTTTCCAGCATCAGACTCATGGGCGGGGGCGTGCCGGCCTTGAACAACTCCTTGTTGTTGTCGTAGGAGTCGATGCAGTCGAGCAGGATGTCGAGGTATTCGTCGCGCTCGGTCTTGGCCTGGTCTTTGCGCGACTCTTCGAGCGCCTCAATGTCCTTGCGGGCCTGGGTGCGCTCGCCCTCGTTGGTGATGTCAAAGCTGTCGATCTCGCCCAGCTGGCACAAACGACGGACGCGCTCGGCGAATTCGTCGCGGCTCCAGTAGTTGAGCACCAGCGATTCGTCCTCGCCCTCGTCGGCCTGCTCAATGTAGACGATGGTGCCGGTCACGGCCGTCACCGCGCCCGTTGGCAGCAGGTTGCGGCCGAGCAGGGCGTTGATCAGCGTGCTCTTGCCCACGCCCGTGCCGCCGAAGAAGACCAACGTATAGGTGCGCTGAGCCAGGATTTTCTGGGCCTCGTCGATGCTAAATTGAGCCTGGGGTACGGCGCGAATGAGGTAGTCGCGTGTGTGGTCGATCGTGTCTTGCAGTTCGACCCACTGCTCCACCTGCGCCGGGCTGATGAACGGCAGTTCCGTCAGTGAAGCCCTCAAAGAATCGGTATCGTTCTTACTCATGTGTCGTTCCTTACCTCGCCGGGATTCGTCACCGCCCGCGCAGACGCAGGCGCACTGCAATCACGTAGTTGTTACTCATCAGTACGCAATGACCCCTTAAGGGTTGCAGCTGACGTCGTGGCCGTGGATGTAAAAATCGCGTAGGAAAGCGTGGATCGGCTTGCTCTTATGGCCGGCTTGTGCTATTCTGTGTATGACGCAATGCGTCATCGAGAATCATTATGCTGAATCACCCTAGAGTATACAACTTTTTGACGAAGAGCGATCAGGTTGTGCGCGTCCGCCCCTTGCAGCCGAGCGATGCTCCCTATCTGGTTGATTTGTTCGAAAACATGAGTAGCGATAGCCGCTATCACCGGTTCTTACAGACGCTAGAGTACATCGATATGGAGAGCATGTGGACGCAAGCAGAGTTGATCGCCTATAACTCTGCGGCCAATGCGCGCGGCCTGATCGCCTTTTGCGACACAGCCGAGCGGCCGGACGTGCCCGTAGCCGCGGTTCGCTACGTGCGCCTCAATGGATACGAGGCTGAGATCGGCGTGTCCGTGCGCGACGACATGCAGAACAAGGGCATCGGCAGCCACCTGTTGGGCTTGCTAGTTGAGGAAGCCCACAACGAGGGCCTCAGCCGGCTGCTTGCCTATGTCCAGAACAGCAACATTGCCATCTGGCACATCCTGAATCGGCTTAACTATCCGCTCAGCCGCCGCCCGGACGGCGGGGCGACCGAGGTCGTCATCCACGTAGGTGATGTCGACGGCTGCGAGGACACGGCCATCGACTACTCACCCGAACCGCAACTCATAGGGTAGGAGCATCAGCGGCCGGCCCGCCAGCGCGCGCAGCTGCTCGCCCGACAAGAGGCGGGCAGCTTCCTCCGCCAAACGGGCCGAGCCATTGGGATAAACTGTATACTGCGACGTACGCGGGTAGATATTGAAGGCGGAGACGGCATAAATATCGCCAGCGGTCAGGGCGGCCAACTCGGCCGCCTTTTTGATCGCGTCGAGGAAATCGCCGTGACTATCGACCAGGCCGCGCTCGCGGGCCTGCCGCCCCGTCCAGACGCGGCCGCCGCCAACGGCATCGACCGCCTCGGGGGCCAGTTGCCGTCCGCGGGCGACGACATCGACGAAGCGCGCATACGTCTCGTGGACCGTGCGCTGGAAGATGGCCCGCTCCTGGTCCGTCATCGGGTCGCTGTCGCGGTACAGCCCGGCGTGTTGGCCCCGCTCCAGGCTGGCGCGCTCGACCGACAACCGCTCATAGAGGCCGGCGGTGCTGAACTTGGCCGTGATCACGCCGATGGAGCCGGTGGTCGTCAGCGTCTGGCTCATGATGTGGCCGGCGGGCGCGGCCACATAGTAGCCGCCGGAGGCGGCGACATTGCCCATGTAGACGACGACCGGCTTATGGGCGGCAAATTGCTCAATCTGCCGGCCGATTAACTCCGAGGCCAGCGCCGAGCCGCCACCGGAATCG
>DAOSMQ010000113.1:0-7090 GCA_035372725.1 Promineifilum sp. (SeqCode) | reverse complement strand
CCCGCCTGTTCAACCCGGAGCGCACGGCCCACTTCCTCGGCCCGCGCCTCTTCCCCAAGCCGGAGCAGGCGCAGTTGCGGGAGATGTTCATCGCTCAATGGGCGCAGAACGACCCGCAGGCTTACCGCGCGGCCATGCGGGCGTTGGTCGGCTGGAGCGTCCTCGATCGGGTAAGCAGAATCGCCTGCCCAACGCTGGTGATCTCCGGCGACCGCGACTATACGCCGCCGGCGACCAAGGCCGCCTATGTGGCCATGATGCCCAACGCGCGGCTGGTCGTGCTGGCGGACTCTGGCCACGCCACGCCCATCGACCAGGCCGGGCGCTTTAACGACTGCGTGCTGGCCTTCCTGGCCAGCGTGGCTGCGCCGGAGAGGGACGAAGAGCGCGTGTGAACGTCATCATCGTCGGTGAGACGCCGTTTGTAGACGAGATCGGCCGTCTCTGCCGCGCGGCCGGGCACGTCACGGAGCGGTTGCCGGGTCGCGCCTTCCTGGCCGAGGGGCAGGCTGGCGACGAGCGCCAGAAGCTGGCCGCGGCCGAGGTCGTCATCGCCGCGCAGGACACGTCGGCGGCGGCCAAGCGGGCGGTGCTGATGGCTCTGAGCGTTGGCGTGCCGGAGGAGGCGCTGCTGCTGACGTTGGCCCTGGCCACGAGCGTCACGACCGCGGCCGCCTGGGTGCGGTCGCCGGAGCGTGTCGTCGGCTTCGGCGTTGTCCCGCCTCTGCCAGACGAGGGCATCGTCGAGTTGGCGGCGGCGTTACAGACCACGACCGGGGCATTGGCGCAAGCGGAGGAGTTCTGGCGCGGCCTGAAGCAGGAGCCGGTGCGGGTGGCGGACGGGCCGGGGCTGGTGCGGGCGCGAACGGTCTGCTGTCTGATCAATGAGGCCGCCAGCGTGCTAATGGAGGAAGTCGCCGTCGCCGCCGACATCGACCTGGCCATGCGCCTGGGCACCAACTACCCTCATGGGCCGCTGGCCTGGGCCGACCGCATCGGCCTGGACGTTGTTCTGGGCGTGATGACCGGCCTGTTCGACGAGTGGGGCGACGACCACTACCGGCCCGCGCCGCTGCTGCGGCGGATGGTGGCCGCCGGCTGGCTGGGTCGCAAGAGCGGCCGCGGCTTCTATCTCTACCCCGACGAGGCGGGTTAGAGTTCGCGCGGGTAAGGCTCTACGTCCGGGCCGATGAATTGCCGGAACAGCGCCAGCACTTCGCCCGGTTCGGCGTGGCGGCCGAGGGCCTTCTTCGAGAACAGTACCTCGCCATTGACGGTGAAGACGAACGTGCCCTTGCCACCGGTGATGAGGGTGAAGCGTTCGATGACGTGCTGGTAGTTGCTCATAATGTCGTCCGCCACACGGGCGGCGCGCGGCCAGTAGTTTCAGGGAACGCAGTATTCGAGGCTGATGACGTACTTGGGCATGGCTGGCTCCTATGAAGTTGGGGGAATAGTACGCGGGGCGCGTGCTGGCGTCAAGCGGCCGGGCTTTTCCAAAGTCGTCTAGCGCCCATTGACCTGACAGGTGGCCGTCCACTGGTCAGGTCGGTGCGCCTGGGGTGACTTTGGAAAAGTCGTGGTCAAGCGGTGCGGCCAAGTGGACAGGGCTATGGCACGTAGAAAAATTGGCGCACGGAAAGCCCGGCCGCTTTGACAAGGCCGTTCCCCCTGCTACACTCGCCTCATCGAGGCACGCACCATGTCAACACTCGTCAATGTCCACCATGCGCTGTCTAACACGGCGTGGCTGTTCTTCCTGATTCTGGGGCTGTGGGGGCTTTTCCGTGCCATCCGCGGCCAGTCGGTTAACGCCAACTACCTCGGCGCGGCTTTCATTGGCCAGCTCATCTTCGTCGCTCAGGCCATCATGGGCGGCGTCCTCTGGCTGGGCGGCGGCAGCGCGCAGATAGCGCGGCCAGATATTCATCTGCTCTATGGCGTCTTCGCCTTGATCTTTTTGCCGTTTATCTACGTCTCTGTCCTGCGCGGTGACGACACCAATCGGGCCCAGTGGGTGCTGGCCTTTACGACGCTATTTCTGTTCGGCATCGCCCTGCGGTCGATCACAACGTCGATCTGAATGGGAGCGCCCATCGGCGAAGAGCGGTCGCGGTGCGCTAGTCGGCCGTCGTCGTGGGCAGCGCAGTGGGGACGGGGGCACCGGGGTTGTGGCGATCCTGCTCCAGACTGGCCAGCGACCGGAAGAAGAAGCCGCCAACGCCGATCGCCAGCGTGACCAACCCACCCAGCAAGAACCACGTCCGCACACCGATCACGTCGGCCAGCGGTCCGGCCAGCGCCAGGCCGAGGGGCATCATCGCCGTGGCCGCGCTGCTAAGCAGCGTGAAGACGCGCCCCTGCATGGCCGGGTCTACGGTGGCCTGCATGACAGCCATGAGCGGCCCGTTGGTCATGGCCGACATCATCCCCATCAGGCCCATCGCGATAACCGCCAGCGGAAAGAGCGACGCCGGCACAAGGCCGATCAGGAGGACGCTCAACCCCAGCCCGATCAGGCCGGCCAATGATGTATAGATGCGCCGCTGGAAGCCGCCCCACACTCCCAGCAGTACGCCGCCGGCGATCACGCCGACGCCCAGTCCGGCCTCCAGCGCGCCCAAGTGCCAGGCCGTGCCCTGGAAGTGCTTTGTCACCAGCAGCGGCAGAAAGCTCATTGATGGGCTGAGCACCAGATTGATGAACGTGGCCATGACCATCAAGATCAGCAGGCCCCGCCAACTGAGGACGTAGCGCAGACCGGCGCGCAAGTCCTGCCAATACTGGCGGGCGGCCGAGCCGTGGACTTCGGTCGTGGCGTGGCGCGGCTGCGGCACGTGAACCAGCAAAACCGTCGTGATGGCTATGGCCGCCGTGATGATATCGACCAGTAACACGCCTTGCAGCGGCAACAGTTCCAGCAGCAACGCGCCCAGCGGGGCGGCGATGACACTCAGCCCGCCGTTGAGCATCTGGTTGAGGCCCTGAATGCGCGTCAAGTACGCCTCGGGCACCATCAGCGCCGTCGAGGCGGCCATGGCCGGGCCGTGGAAGGTGCCCCCCACCGCGCGAACAAAGAGGATGACGTAGACGTGCCACGGCGCGATCAGGCCCAGCCAGAACAGGATAGCCAGGACGGCCGTGGCCGCGGCTACCGCGCCATCGGCCAGGATCATTGTCCAGCGCCGGTTCCAGCGATCCACCAGCGGGCCGACAAAAGGGCCGAGAACCACCTGGGGAACGATGCCGACAATGGAGGCGATGGCCAGGACGGTGGCCGAGCCGGTCTGCTGTGTCAGCCACCAGATGAGCGCAAACTGCACCAACTGGCTGCCCAGCAGCGAAAACACCTGGCCAATCCACAGTGTCAGAAAGGGGCGCAACGAGCGGGCTTCTGTTGAAGATTCGTCTACCATGTGGGTCTCACCGACCTATCGCAGGATTATTGCGGAAAGTATACATTTTATTAATACCTCTGTCAATAATCTTTACATAGACGTAGATTGTCTGGCCCATACCTGACAGGTAGGTGACCACAACTTTTGCGTCCACCAGCGCTGTATTGGTCACCTGTCAGGTCTTCGCTGAGATGCTCTGGTCGGCACAGGGTTTTTCAGTAGTCCCACGGCCCGTAGCACAGCCTGTAGCACAGCCTGTTAGGCTGTGTCAGGCTGCGGCCGGTAACGACAGCCTGACAGGCTGTACCACTGGCATATAGCCGGTCAGGTCTCAAGCGGTGACAACTGAAAAGCCGTGCTGGTCGACAGCCGTCCTGCGCAAGCCGGTGCGTTTTGTGATATACTCAGTGATCGATTATGAGACTCAAGAACGCTAAAGAAATCGCCCGGATGCGCGCGTCTGGCCGGCTCGTCGCCGAATGTTTCGACATCCTCCAGGACAGTATCCGCCCCGGCATCTCGCTCAAGGCGCTGGATCGCCTCGTTGAGAACCACATCTATAAGCAGGGCGCGGAGACGCTCTATAAGGGCTACCGCGGCCGCGGCCGGGAACATCCGCCCTTCCCCGGCGTCATCTGCGCCTCGGTCAACCACGAGATCTGTCACGGCCTGCCCGATGAGCGCGTCCTGCGCGAGGGGGACGTGGTTGGCATCGACATTGGTCTGCGCTACAAGGGCTATTGCGGCGATGCCTGCGTCACCTACCCCGTCGGCCAGGTTTCGGCGGAGACGGAGCGCCTGTTGGCCATTGGCCGCGAGGCGCTGCGACTGGGCATTGAGGCGGCGCAATACAATCACCATCTCAACGACATCGGCCGGGCCATTGAAAACTACGCCGACACCCAGGGCGTCACCGTCGTCCATGAGTGGGGCGGCCACGAAATCGGCCGCGCCTTGCACGGCGATCTGTCCGTGTCCCACATTCGCCAGCCTGGCCCGGGGCCGCGCCTCATCCCCGGTATGACCTTCACCATCGAGCCGATGATCAACGCCGGCACGCACGAGTGGCTGATGTTGCCCGATGGCTGGACGGTGATCACCGCCGATGGGCGCAACTCGGTGCAATTTGAACACACCATTGCCATCACCCCCAACGGCCCGGACATTCTGAGCCGCCTCTAGCCCCACTGCGTCCGTGCTGCCCTATCTCCTTCGTGGCCTCATCCTGGGCGGCACGGCCGCCGCGCAGCCCGGCCCTTTCCAGGCGTTCCTGCTATCGTTGGTGGCCCGCGATGGCTGGCGGCGCGCGCTGCCGGCCGTCCTGGCCCCCCTGGTCAGCGACCCGCCCATCGTTGCCCTGGTGCTGGTGGTGCTGACGCGCCTGCCGGAGCGCTGGCTGGCCGTGCTCCAGGTGGCCGGCGGTGTCTTTCTGTTCTACCTCGGCTGGGGGGCGTGGCGGGCGTTCCGGACGTGGACGGCCGGCGACACGGCCAGCGCGCCGGCTCGCGGCAGCAACCTGGCGGCCATCCTCAAGGCGGCGGTCATGAACGCCCTCAGCCCGGGGCCGTACCTGTTCTGGGCAACCATCAGCGGCCCCATTCTGGTGGCCGGCTGGCGCGAGCGGCCGGTGCTGGGGCTGGCCTTCCTATTGGGCTTCTACGCGGCCCTGATCGGCGGCATGGTTCTGTTCGTCCTCGTCGTCGGGCTGACCGGCCGCATCGGCCCCCGCCTCAATCGCGCTCTGGCTGCCTTTGCCGTCGTAGCCCTGTTCGGCTTTGGCCTCTACCAGTTCGTGACCGGCGTGCGTGCCCTGGTCGAGGCCTGACGCGGCAACAAAAAGCGGCGCGGCCCGCCCAACAAGGCCAACCGCGCCGCCGCTTCTTTGACCACACCGCCGGCGCAGCCGCTAGACGACAACGTTGACCAATTGGCCGCGGACGATGATACGCTGGGGCGTCTTGCCATCCAGCCAGCGGCTGACCTTGTCCGACGCCAAAGCAATGGCGCGCAACTCTTCGTCGGGCAGTCCCGCGGCCACGTCGATGCGGTCGCGGGTTTTGCCGTTGATTTGCACAATCAGGCTGATCATCTCCTCGCGGGCCACGTCGTCGTCCCATTGTGGCCAGGGCTGGTGGTGGATGCTATAGGGTAGGCCGCGCCGCGCCCACAGCTCCTCGGTGATGTGGGGCGACACTGGCGCTAGCAGTAGCAACAGCGACTCGACGGCCTCCTCCCAGGCGGCGCGATTGGCGCCGCCCTCGCGCTGGGCGGCGATGATGGTGTTGCGCAGCTCCATCATGGCCGCCACGGCCGTGTTGAACGAGAAGTCCTGCAAGTCCTGCGTCACCTTGCGGATGACCTGGTGGGTCTTGCGCCGCAGGCCGCGCGAGGCGGCCTCGTCGTCGCCGCCCGGATACTGGGCCTGGGCGAACTCCCAGACATCCTGCAAGAGTCGCTGTGGCCCCTTGATGCCCTCATAGTTCCACGGCCCGCCCTGGTCCCACTTGGCGAAGAACATCAGGTAGGCCCGCACCGTGTCCGCGCCGTACTGCGCCACCAACTCGTCGGGGTTGACAACGTTGCCCTTGCTCTTGGACATGCGCTGGACTTCCAGGTGATGACGCAACTGGTTGACGTTGTTGTCACCCTCAATGCTGGGGATGGCAACAACGGCCGTAGGCGACACCTCGACGGTGAACAGCTCATCGCCAACATCGACGGTCAGCACGTTTTCGGTGCGCTTCATGATCTCGCCGACGACCTCGTCGTTGCGCCGGCCAACCGGCCGCGCCCCTGGGGCGATGACCTCGACATGGCGGGCGACCATCTTGTTGCCTGCCGTCTCGCCGTAGGCCACGATGACATCTCCCTTGCGCTCCGCGCCCAGAATCTGGCCCTGGTTGCGCAAGGTCATCATCGGTTCGTCGAACTGGCCCTCGGTTTCACGGCCGTGGGCAGTCATGGCGCGGGCCGTCTCCTCGAACAGGCCCAGGTCGCGCATCACTTTGGTGAAAAAGCGCGTGTAGAGCAGGTGCATGGTGGCGTGCTCGGCCCCGCCGGTGTAGACGTCGACCGGCAGCCAGTAGGCGGCCTCTTCCGGATCGAATGGGCCGCGGTCGTAGCGCGGGCTGAGATAGCGGTACTGATACCAGGAGGAGCACATAAAGGTGTCCATCGTGTCTGTCTCACGGCGGGCGGGTTGGCCCTCCGCGTCGGCAGCGTTCAGGAAGCCCTCGTGGGTGCGCAGCGGGCTTTGGCCGGTGGGCATGAACTCGATGTCGTCGGGCAGCAACACCGGCAATGCGTCGTCGGGCACCATCTCGATCGTGCCATCGGCGCAGAACAGGGCCGGGATGGGCGCGCCCCAGTAGCGCTGCCGGCTGATGAGCCAGTCGCGCAGGCGGTAGTTGATCGACTGGCCGCCGGCGCCGCGCTCGGCCAGCCATCCGGTCACGGCAGCGATGGAGGGATTGGCGAAGCCTTTGGCGGCGGTGACGGGCGTGCCATTAAACTCGGCGCTGTTGATCATGACGCCCGGCCCCACATAGGCCGCGGTCATCGTCGCCCCGTCGAGGCGTTCGCCCTCCGGCTGGATGACCGGGATGATCTCCAGGCCATACTGTCGGGCGAAGTCGAAGTCGCGCTGGTCGTGGGCGGGCACAGCCATGATCGCTCCAGTGCCATAGGTGCTG
>DAOSMQ010000112.1:0-7097 GCA_035372725.1 Promineifilum sp. (SeqCode) | reverse complement strand
TGGCGCGATTCTCCCGAATCGCGGGCGTGAGCGCGGGCGGCCGTGAGCGCGATTCGGGAGAATCGCGCCACATCTATTTGTCCATCGGCCGGCAATTGGGCACAATATAGTCAGTCCGCTGGCGACGCGAACGCCACCCGCAGTCAACCAAACTGAATCATCCATCATCCAAGCCACTTGCGCGAGGCACGACATGGCCGATCCACTCCGAATTCTCTTTCTCAGCGCCGAAGTTGCTCCCTTCGCCAAGACCGGCGGCCTGGGCGACATCGGTGGCTCGCTGCCGAAGGCGCTCCAGGCGATGGGCCACGACGTTCGCGTCATCATGCCGGCCTACCACAATATCGAGCACGGCTATCCGGGGGTCAGCAGCATGCCCCTGCAACTGCTGGTGCCAACCGGCTCCGGCACCATCGGCGCGGGCGCGTTCGAGGGCCGCTTGCCGGGCAGCGATGTGCCCGTCTACTTCATCGCCGAGTACAACCTCTTCGGCCGGCCCAACATCTACGGCTACTGGGACGACGCCTACCGCTTTGCCTTCTTCAGCAAGGCGGCTCTTGAGCTGACCCTGGCGCTAGACTGGAAGCCCGACATCCTCCACGCCCACGACTGGCACACCGCCCCGGCCGTGACCTGGCTCCACACGGCCGGCGCGACCGACCCGCGCTTCCAGGGCATCGGCAGCGTCTTCACCATCCACAATCTGGCCCACCAGGGCAGAACGAGCTGGAATGTCTTCGACTACATGCAGTTGTTCACCCACGGGCTGTCAGAAGAAGCCTATGGCGAGGTCAACTTCATGGCCCGTGGCATCTACCATGCCAATATCGTCAACACCGTCAGCCCCACCTATGCGCGCGAGATCATGACCCGCGAGGGCGGCGCGGGCCTCGACGGCCTGCTGCGCCATCGCCAGCGCGACCTGCACGGCATCCTCAATGGGCTGGACTACGACGAGTGGAACCCCGGCACAGACAAGCGCCTGGCGGCCAGCTACGGCCTCGATGACATGGCCGGCCGCGACGAGAACCGCCGCGCCCTGCAAGCCGCCGTCGGCTTGCCACAATTGGCTAACATCCCCATCATCGGCATGGTCACCCGGCTCGATTGGCAGAAGGGGCTGGACATCGTTGGCCATAGCCTGCACCTGCTAATGAACGGCTACTCCGGGCCAGCGCAGTTCGTCGTCCTGGGTTCCGGCGCGCCACAATACGAGGACATGTTCCGCCAGATGGCCGGCTACCACCGCGAGAAGATGTCGGCCTACATCGGCTACCATGCCGAGTTAGCGCCGCTCATCTACGCCGGTAGCGACATGTTCCTGATGCCGTCGCTCTTTGAGCCGTGCGGCCTGGGGCAGATGATCGCCATGCGCTATGGCAGCGTGCCCATCGTCCGCGCCACCGGCGGCCTGGCCGATACCGTCCAGGACGGCATCACCGGCTACTCGTTCTACGACTTCAACACCGACGCCCTGTTCCACGCCATCCAGCGCGCTACCTACACCTACAACACCGACCGCGACAGCTGGCGGCGTATCCAGGCCAACGGCATGACCAACAACTTCTCCTGGGAGCGCTCGGCTCAGGGGTATGAGCAACTCTACCGCTGGGCGCAGGCCCAGGTGGGCCACTTTCTCGGCTAAGCCATGCCTTCGACGGTCGCTCGCTTCTTCCTGCAAAACCCAGTCACGACCGGGTTCACTATCACCGATCCCTTCAACAGTCCGCGCCCCTATGCCAACGGCCGCCACGAGGGCATTGACCTGCGGGCCAACCAGGGCGGCCGGCCGGCGGAGATCGTCGCTGCGCAGGCCGGCGTTGTCCATGCCCTCCACACCGGCGACACGGGCTACGGCAATTACGCGCGCCTGCGCCACGACTGGGCCGACGGCACGACCTGGTACACGTGGTACGCCCACCTGTCGGTCATCAACCCCGCCCTGCAAGTCGGCCAGCCGGTCGAGATCGGCCAGCGGCTGGGCACGGCCGGCACGACCGGCAATTCCACCGGCGTGCATCTGCACCTGACGCTGCAATGCATCGGCGGCGGTCTGAGCGGCTACGTCGTCGCCGACGTGGTTGACCCAACGCGCTACTTCACCAGCGTGGCCGTGCCGACCATCGACGAGTTGACCTTTCTGGCCGACGTGACGGCGCCGGACGGCTCGGCGCTGACGGCCGGGCGCGCCTTCACCAAAACCTGGCGCGTGGGCAACACCGGCACGTCGCAGTGGTCGGGCTACACGCTGGAGCACATCGGCGATGAGGGCATGGACGGACCAGCGAGCGTGCCGCTGCCGGCGCTGGCCCCGGACGAAGTGGGCGAGGTCAGCGTGCCCCTGGTCGCGCCGGCGGAGCCGGGCCGCCACCGCAGCACCTGGAAGGCGTGCAATGCCCAGGGCCGCCGCTTCGCCTTCGAGCTGTATGCCGACATCCTGGTAACGCCCCTGGCCCGGCGCGACGATGCCGTTCTCGTCGCCGACCTGCCCCTGCCCGGTGGGACGAGCGTGCCCGCGGCGGGAAAGGCCCTGAAGGCCTGGCGCGTGCGCAACACTGGCGACGCACCCTGGGGCGTGGGCTACCACCTGGCCCCCGACCGCGCCCACGACGGCGCGGCTGTGGCTCTGCCTCTCGTTCGGCCGGGGGCCACAGCCGACCTGACCATCACCTTCAGCGCCCCGGCCGAAACGGGCGTCACCCGTTCCGTCTGGCGGCTGCGCAGCCCTGCTGGCGAACCGTTTGGCCCGGAACTGGTCATCGACGTGCGCGTCGTCGCCGCGCCCGGCCGCGCCCGCCCGGCGGCGACCTTTGTGGGCGATGTTTCTGTGCCCGACGGCACGCGCCTTAAGCCGGGCCAGACCTTCAGCAAAACGTGGCGCTTGCGCAACGGCGGCGCGTCGGCCTGGAGCCAGGGTTTCACGCTGGCCCCGGCCGACGACAACCCCTTTGGCGGCCCGGCGGCCGTGCCCTTGCCGCCGGTGGAGCCGGGTCGCACGGCCGACATCACCGCCGAACTAACCGCCCCGGCGACCCTCGGCCACCACCGCGCCGCCTGGCAGCCCCGCGCCGCCGACGGCGCACCCTTCGGCGACATCGTTCACGCCGCCATCGAGGTCGTGCGCCCCGGCGCGTATGACAACGCCCGCTTCGAAGCTGATGTCACCTACCCCGACGGCACGGTCGTGCCCGCGGGCACGCGCATCGACAAAACCTGGCGCGTGCGCAACACCGGCATGTCGGCCTGGGCGGCCGGCTACGCCCTCGTCTTCGTCGCCGGCAACCCCATGAACGGCCGCAGCCGCACGGCCGACAGCGTTCCTTTGCCCGCGGCGCTGCCGGGCGAAACAGTCGACGTCGCCGTGCCGCTGGAAGCGCCCCTGGCCCCTGGCGTCCACCGCAGCTCCTGGCGGGCCAGAAACCCGGAGGGCATGCTCTTCGGCGACACGCTCTACGCCGAGATCCGCGTGCCCGTTTCCTCCACCAGCGGCTCGACGGCCATCGACGACGCCCAGTTGGAGCGCCACGTCACCGCGCCCGACGGCAGCGAGGCGCGGGCCGGCGCGCCCTTCCGCAAAACCTGGGCTATTCGCAACACGGGCTCGACGACGTGGACGGACGGCTATGAACTCGTCTTCGCCGGCGGCGAGAGCATGGGCCAGGCGCGGCGCGTGCCCGTCGGCCGCGTGGCCCCGCAGGAGGTTGTCGAGGTCAGCGTTGACCTGACCGCGCCGGCCACGCCGGGGCGGGCCGTCGGCCGCTGGCGCATGCACAATGGCCGCGGCCAAGCCTTTGGCTCGACTATCTTCGTCGCCGTCGCCGTCGTGACCGCGCCGACGAAGATCGACCTGCTGCCCTATCTGCGCGGCGACGGGCGGCTCTACGAGATGAAGTACATCTTCGAGATGCCCAACGGCCCGCTCATTGGCCAGCAGCGCTTGCAGACCCAATACGACAGCGAGCGCTTCTATCAGACCAAAGACAGCGAGTGGGAAGAACTGTGGGCCGACGACCGCTTCATCTACCGCGGCACGGACACCTCGCCCGGCTCCGGCAACTTCTATACGCTCATGGACGGCGACCGCTATGGCACGGCCTGGGTTCCGCGCCATATGGCCGTGGGCCAGACCTACCGGCGCAGCGTCGCCGTCATTAGCCGGCGCAAGGGCAACTGTGTCGTCAATTCCCACCTCTCCGGCCGCCACGTGACCTGGATTCGGCTGGAGGCTGTCCACGACACGCTGACGCTGCCCGATGTCGAAGGGCGGCCGGGCCGCGGCCTGGTCGTGACGGATGCAGTGGTGCTGGCCGCTTATAGCGAGGCCAACGGCCGCCCGACTGAGCAACCGTTCGAGCGCTATACCTATGCGAAGGGATACGGCCTGGTGCTCTGGCAAGGCATCGCCACCGACCATAAGGGCAGCGCCTTCCTCGTTCAACTACACAAACCCGGCGATCGGCCGGATAATGTGCGCGAGCGCATTCCCTGCCTGGAAGAAATTAGAAATTAAGAAGGGTAACAACTGACCACTGACCACTGACCATCGACCACTGACCTACGGGCCTACTGACCCAACAAGGAGACCCCATGAAATTTGAACGCGCTGCCGGTGTCCTGCTCCACCCCACCAGTTTGCCCAGCCGCTACGGCATCGGCGACCTGGGCGACGGAGCCTATGACTTCGTCGATTTCCTGGAGGCAGCCAAGCAACAGCTTTGGCAGGTGTTGCCCCTCGGCCCCACGGGCTATGGCGACTCGCCTTACCAGTCCTTCTCAGCCTTTGCCGGCAACCCGCTGCTCATCAGCCCCGACCGGCTGGTAGCCGAGGGCTATCTGCCTGCCGAGGCGGTCGAAGCCACGCCGACACTGCCCACGGCCCAGGTCGATTACGGTCCGGTTATCGAGTACAAGGGCGAGTTGATGCGGGCGGCCTATGAGCATTTCCGTGCCCACGGCACAGCCGAGCAGCGCGAGTTGTTCGACGCCTTCTGCGCCAACACGGCCTACTGGCTCGACGACTTCGCTCTGTTCATGGCCCTCAAGGAACACCACAAAGACCAGGACGGCGGCGTCTGGAACAAGTGGCCGAGCGACATCGCCAGGCGACAGAAGCGGGCCATGAAGCACTGGGCCGGCGAGCTAAGCGCGGCCGTTGAGTTGCAGAAGTTCCAACAATTTCTGTTCTATAAGCAGTGGCTGGAGCTGAAAGCCTACGCCAACAGCAAGGGCATCCGCATCATCGGCGACATTCCCATCTTCGTCGCCTACGACAGCGCCGACGTCTGGTCGCACCCCGACCTGTTCTACCTGAACAAAGACGGTTCGCCTTCGGTCGTGGCCGGCGTGCCGCCGGACTACTTCAGCGAGACCGGCCAGCGCTGGGGCAACCCGCTCTACCGCTGGGAGCGCCTGGCCGCCGACGGCTATAGCTGGTGGGCGCAGCGCATCCACATGAACCTGGTGCAGGCCGACATCGCCCGCATCGACCACTTCCGCGGCTTCGAGGCCTATTGGGAAATTCCGGGCACAGAGGCCACGGCCGTTAAGGGCCAGTGGATCAAGGGGCCGGGCATTCCCTTCTTCGAGGCGATTCAGGCGCGCATGGGCGACCTGCCCATCATCGCCGAAGACCTGGGCGTGATCACGCCGGAGGTTGAAGAGTTGCGCGACCGCTTCCAGTTCCCCGGCATGAAGATCCTCCAGTTCGCCTTTGGCGGCGAACACAACAGCGGCTTCCTGCCGTTCAACTACGTGCCCAATTCCGTGGTCTACACCGGCACGCACGACAACGAGACGACGCTGGGCTGGTATCTGAACGCCACCAAAGACGAGCGCGACCACGCCCGGCGCTACATGCGCGTCAGCGGCCAGGATGTGGTCTGGGACCTGATCCGGCTGGCCTATGCCTCGGTGTCGGTCATGGCCATCATTCCCATGCAAGACCTGTTTGTGCTGGGCAACGAGGCGCGCATGAACTTCCCCGGCCGCGAGGGGGGTTGGTGGCAGTGGCGCTACACGCGCGAGATGTTCGCCGCCCGCGCGCCTGGCATCGCTGTGGGTCTGGGCGAACTGGCCAGGCTCTACGGCCGCGTGCCGGAAGAGCCAGAGGAGGAGGAAGAGGAGGAGCCGGAAGAAAACCCGGCGACGCCCTGACCGGGAGCATCCCGAAACGTGGCCGGGGCGACAAGTGATCGTCCCGGCCGAACTGGCCCAGGCTCATGGTCCGGATCGCCGGCCTTGAAACTGCGGCACAATGTCTCACGCGGCAGTACGTCCTAACCCAATGAGCACGTAGACGAGGCGTGGCCTCGCCAGAGGCCCCGCCAGAAGCCCCGCCGGTCGCCTCTGCCGGGCTTTGCCAATGAACTGACAGGTGGGCGACCACAGAACGACTGGTCGCCCACCTGTCAGTTCGGCGCGCCTGGGGTTGACTTTGAGAAACGATTGACACTCACCCGAAATGATAAGATAATTGTCTTAGGTAATTGGGCCATCAGGCGCCCTCCAAAATGGACATCGTCTCCAAGTATTCCCGACGGTGACATTTTGGAACGGCCCACCAATAAGCCCCAGTTCGGACTTTCTCCGAGCGCTTTACCATAGCTTATCACAGAATAGACCCGCTCGGTCTAAGGCGATTGTAGGTAGGGCGAAATACACACTGGCAGCCTGATGCGCTTGTCTTGCCGAATACTGCTGACAACACTGAAGAATCGAAAGGAGTGTGCCAAGACATGACTGCAATGAGTGACGCTGCCCGCGCATACGCCCGCGTCCACGGCGAGCAGTTCCGCCAGGAACTGCATGAAATGCTGCGGATTCCCAGCCTGAGCGCTGACCCCGCCCACACCGGCGACGTTCGTCGCATGGCCGAGTGGCTGGCCGACCATTTCAATAGCCTGGGGTTGGACAAAGTGGCGGTGATGGAGACCGCTGGCCACCCCGTTGTCTATGGCGAGTGGACCGGGGCCGGCCCCGACAAGCCGACCGTCCTCGTCTACGGCCACTACGATGTCGTCCCCGCCCAGATGGAAGACGGCTGGCACACCGACCCCTTTGAGCCGGTCAAAAAAGACGGCAAAATCTACGCCCGCGGC
>DAOSMQ010000111.1:0-7099 GCA_035372725.1 Promineifilum sp. (SeqCode) | reverse complement strand
CGGCCATCCTGGCCGGGCGGTCGGGCTTCGGCCCCATCACCCTGGTCGATAACCCACAGCACATCATTCAGGGTCTGTGCGAAGTCAAGGAGTTTGACCCGGCGCAGTACATGGACCGCAAGGACGCGCGGCGGCGCGACCGCTATCAGCAGCTGGCGACGGCGGCCGCGGCCGAGGCCATGCGCGGGGCCGGCCTGGCCATCACCGACGACAACCGCGAGCGCGTCGGCATCACCCTGGGCACGGGCATCGGTGGGATGCGCACCATCATCGAGCAGGAGGCCATCGTCCACGACGGCGGCCTGCGCCGGCTCAGCCCGTTTGGCATCACCATGATCATGCCCAACGGCGCGGCGGGCATGCTGGCCATTGACTACGGCATCACCGGCCCATCGACGACCATCACTACCGCCTGCGCGGCCGGCAACGACGCCGTTGGCCACGCCTTCCGCAGCATCCGCGCCGGCGAGCTGGACGCTGTGCTGACCGGTGGCTCTGAGTCGATTTTGACCTCGGTGGCCATTGGTGGCTTCGAGCGCGCCGGCGCGACCTCGACGCGGGCGACGGATACGCCGCGGCCCTTTGACGCCGACCGCGACGGCCTGGTGATTGGCGAAGGGGCGGGTATCCTGGTTCTGGAGAGCCTGGAGCATGCCCGGGCGCGCGGCGCGACCATCCTGGCGGAGATCGCCGGCTATGGGCAGGCGACCGACGCCTATCACATCACCGCCCCGCCAGAGAACGGCAACGGCGCGGCGCGGGCCATCCGCAAGGCGCTGGCCGACGCTGGTCTGCGGCCGGAGGATGTCGATTACGTCAGCGCCCACGGCACGGCCACGCCGCTCAACGACACGGCCGAGACGGCGGCGGTGAAGAGCGCCCTGGGCGAACATGCGTACAACGTCGCCATCAGTTCGACCAAGTCCATGACCGGCCACATCATGGGCGCGACGGGGGCCATCGAGAGCGTATTCTGTGCACTGGCCATTCGCGACCAGATCGCGCCGCCAACGATCCACTACGAGACGCCCGACCCGACCTGCGACCTGGACTATGTACCCAACGCGGCCCGGCCGCGGCGCGTGCGCGTCTGCCTGAACAACGCCTTCGGCTTTGGCGGGCACAATGCCGTGCTGGCGATTCGCGCGTTTGAGGAGTAGCTTCTCAATGCGTCAGAGAGCGGGGAAGCGCGAGCGCGCCTTCGCTCCCCGGCCGCCTCGCTTCCCTGCGCGGTGAAAGCAAGCAATCATGGACGACCTACTAACTTTCAGTGAACAACTGGGCGTGGAGTTTCGCGATGTGTCGCTGCTCTCACGCGCCCTGACCCACCGCTCCTACCTGAACGAGAACCCCGGCTCGGTGCTGGAGGACAACGAGCGGCTGGAGTTCCTGGGCGACGCGGTGATCGATTTCGTCGTCGCCGGCTTCCTCTATCATCATTTCCCGGAAATGGACGAGGGCGAGTTGACAGCGCTGCGGGCGGCGCTGGTGCGAGCAGAGTCGCTGGCGGCCTTCGCGCGGCAGATCGACCTGGGGCGCTATCTGCGGCTGGGCCTGGGCGAGGAGGAGAACGGCGGCCGGGAACGCACGCCGCTGCTTTGCGCCACGTTCGAGGCTGTCGTCGGGGCCATCTACCTCGACCACGGGCTGGAGCGGGCGCGGGCGTTCATCGACCCGCTCGTCCGTCCGGCGCTGGAGCACATTCGCGCCGGCGAGCTATATAAGGACGCCAAGAGCGAGTTCCAGGTCTGGGCGCAGGCGCGCTACAACATCACGCCCCACTACCGCGTCAGCGGCAGCGAGGGACCAGACCATGCCCGGACGTTTACCGTGCAGGTGCTGGTCGGCCCAGAGGTCTGGGGCGAAGGGCGCGGCCGCAGCAAGCAGATCGCCGCCCAGGCCGCCGCCGCCGAGGCGATGCGCCGGGCCGAGACCACGCCGGAGGAGTAAGAGGCTCACGCAAAGGACGCTAAGGAAGCAAAGTGCGCTGAGAAGAACAAGATAACGGTCTCTTCTTTGCGTCCTCAGCCCGCTTAGCGTCCTTTGCGTGAGCTTCTTTAATCCCAGGCGGCGCGCTATGTCCAAACGATTGCTGATCACCGGCGGCAGCGGCTATCTGGGGCGGCATCTGGCGCGGCGGGTGGCGGCCGGGTGGCCGGGGGAGTGGCGCTATACAATCTTCTCGGCCGACCCGCTGAGGTTGCCACAGAGCACGCGCCTCGACCTGCGCGACGCCGCGGCCGTGGCGCGCGTCGTGGCCGATTTCGCCCCCGACGCCATCATCCACACCGCCGGCTCCAACCGCACGCCCGATATGAGCGCCGTCATCGTCGCCGGCACGGCCCACATCGCTGCGGCGGCGACACAAGCCGGGGCGCGGCTCGTCCATCTGTCAACCGACGCCCTCTTTGGCGGCGACGCGGCCCCCTACGACGAGAGTGCCCCGCCCGCGCCGCGCAACGACTACGGCCGGGCTAAAGCTGAGGCCGAAGCGTTGGCCCTGGCCCACGCCAACGCCGTGGCTGTGCGCACCTCGCTCATCTACGGCCTGGAGGAGATGGACAACGGCACGGCGTGGATGGCCGCGGCGCTGCGGGCCGGGCAACCGGTGACGTTATTCACCAACCAGCGCCGCAACCCGGTCTGGGTGGAGACGCTGGCCGCGGCCTGCCTGGAACTGGTTGACCAGGCGTATACCGGCGTGCTCAACGTTGCCGGGCGGCAGACGCTGACGCGGGCCGCGTTTGCCCTGCGGTTGCTGGACTGGTGGGGCGTGGGCGAACGGGCGACGCTGACTCTGGCCGAAGACGCCAGCGGGCGCTGGCCGTTGGATTGCGCGCTGGATGTCAGCCTGGCCGGGCGCTTGCTGCGCACGCCGCTGCCGGGGGTGGATGAGGTGTTGCGCGCGAAGGCGCGGGGGCGGTCGGGCTAGACCTTCAGCGAGCCACGGAAGCCCCTGGCAGCGTAGTAAGATTCGGCGCCGTTGTGGTAAACGAACACGTGACCATAACGGTAATCGGCGAAGATCGCCCCGCCCAGTTGCCGGATGTTAGCAGGGGTCTTGAGCCAGCTCGATGTTTTTGTGTCGAAGCGCTCAAGCTCCTGCAGGGCACGATACTGTCCTTCCGTTAGCAGTTCAATCCCCATATCGCTCGCCATCCCCACGGCGCTGTCGGCTGGCTTGTTCTCTTTTCTGCTCCACAGCGCTTCAGGATCATAGCAGAGGCTACGGCGATTTTTGGGGCTTTCGGCGGCGCAGTCATAGAAGATGTATGCGCCCGTCTGCTCATCTTGCCCGACGACATCCGGTTCGCCGCCGGTTCGTTCCATTTCGCTGAGCGACCACAGTTTTCCAGGATTGGCGTTTAGTCTGGCCTGCACGGCAGCCCATTCAAGACCGTTATGGCGGTTCATGTGCTTTTCAAAACGGGCTTGCAGTGTTTTCAGCAGTTGTGCGCGCTGTTCGGGCGACAACTCCTTCTGATTGTCCATTCTATTCATTCTTCCCCACTGTCGCTGTTGGAAGCGCTGGCCGGATCGATCTCGCCGGCCATCCCGTCGGCGCGCGGCCTACTCAGCCGGGCAAGGGTGACACGGTTCATCAGGCCGGTCGGGCCGGTGGCGGTCACGCGGATGTAGTTGTCGGTGTAGCCGACCCAGCGCAGCCCATTCGCCTCCGCGCCGGTGGCCATCTCCCACAACACCGGCCGTGTCGCGCCGTCGTAGCCGGTGTGGAAGGCCGCGCCCAGCCGCTCTCCCAGGGCGATCAGCGCCGCCGCGCGGGACTTCTTAACCGGGCCGGAAACCTGGTCGGGCATTCGGGCCGCGGCCGTGCCGGGGCGGGGGCTGTAGCTGAAGACGTGGAGGCGGCCGAAGCCCAGCGCTTCGACATAGGCCAGCGTCGCGGCGTGGTCGGCGTCGGTTTCGCCGGGGAAGCCGGTGATCAGGTCGGTGCTCAGGTTCAGGTCGGGGATGGCGGCGCGGGCCTCGTCGGTCAGGGCGCGGAAGGCGGCGCGCGTTGTCCGTCGCGCCATGCGCCGCAGCACGCGGTCGCTGCCCGATTGCAGCGGCAGGTGCAGGTGGGGCAACAGGCGCGGATTGGCCCACAGGTCGAAGAAGCCGGGGGCGACGTCCCACGGCTCCAGCGACGACAGGCGGATGCGCGGGATGTCGGTGTCGGCCAGCAGCGCGGCGACCAGTTCGCGCAGGCCGGCCGGGCGACCCTGGTCGCGGCCGTAGCTGCCCAGGTGCACGCCGCTGAGGACAACCTCCTGATAGCCCGCGGCGGCGCAGGCGCCCACTTCGGCCACGACCTCGGCCAGCGGCCGGCTGCGCCCCTCGCCGCGGGCGATGGTGGTCACGCAGAAGGTGCAGCGGTTGTCGCAACCGTCCTGGACTTTGATGAAGCCGCGCGTGCGGCCGATGCTGCCGGCGGCCGTTTCGCGGGCCAGCGGCTCGCGGTCGAACAGGGGCGCGTCGGTGGGCAGGGCCGGGTCGAGCAGCAGGGGGATGCTGGCCTTGCTGGCGTTATCGACAACACGGGCGACGCCGGGCAGGGCGGCCAGCTCGGCCGGGGCCAGCGTGGCGTAGCAGCCGGTCAGGACGATCTCGGCCGACGCGTTAGCGCGAGCGAAGCGGCGGGTCAGGTTGCGGGCGTCGCGGGCGGCCGCGGCGGTCACGGCGCAGGTGTTGAGAATGATCACGTCGGCCTCGGCCGGGTCGGCCGTCGGTGTGTGGCCGCCCGCGGCCAGCTGACGGGCCATCGTCTCGATCTCGGCCTGGTTGAGGCGGCAGCCAATGGCGTGAAGGTGGATTTTCATCTCTATTCACCCTACAGCAACGCCAATACATCCGCGGCGACAGCCTCGGGCGCGGCTGGGGCGGCCATAACCGTCGCGACACGCACGCCCAGCGGCGCGAACTCGCGCGCGCAAACGCGGCCGAAAGCCACCAGCCCGGCCTGCCCGGCGGCATAGGCGGCGCGACCGTCCTCGTCCGGCGCGGGCCAGGCGACGTTGACGATCAGCCCGCCGCGGGCGCGGGGTTCGGCCCGGTTCTGGTCGTCCATCACCCGGCCGACGAGCTGGCACATGAAGAAAGCCGCTTTCAGGTTGACGTCGTGGCAGCGCGCCCACTCCCACTCGTCCATCTTCAGCACCGCCGCCGCCGGGCGGACGGACGTGGCGTTGACGAGGATATCGACGCGCTGCCACTCGGCGCGGGTCGCCTCGATGAGGGTGACGCACTGGAATTTGCTGGCCGTGTCGGCAGCGATGTCGAGGGCCTGGCCGCCGGCAGCGCGCAATTCGGCCGCCAGCCGGGCGATGCGATCGGGGTTGAGGTCGTTGACGGCCACGCGCGCGCCGGCCGCCGCCAGCGCCCGGGCCACGGCCGCGCCGGCCGGCTGGCCCGCGCCGGTGACAATAGCCACCTGGCCGGAGAGATCGAGGGTGCTCATGGAGAGATGATAGCGGAGGGAGAAGGGAACGCAAGCATGCACGGACAGGGCTTTCCCAAAGTCATCTAGCGATCATTGACCTGACATGTGGACGTACCATTCGTGGCCGCCCACCGGTCAGGTCGGCGCGCCTCGGAGAGAAGGGCAGACCGGCATGTCTGCCCGCTGCTAGGGCAACAGGGCCGTGATGGCGGCGGCAAAGGTATCGTAGGGTTGCGCGCCGATGAGGCGGCGCGTGCCCGCGTCCGAGACCAGCGCGAACGTCGGCCGCTGGTTGATGCCCTGCTGGCGGCGGGTGGCGTCGAGATCGACCAGTTGGGCGCGCACGTCGTCGCCATCGTAGCAAGCGGCGAAGGCGTCGGCGTCCAGCCCCAGCCCGGCGGCGACATTCAGGAAGTAGTCGCGGTCCGCGCCGTAGACCTCGCCCTGGTTGGCAAAGAGCAAGTCGTGGGCGGCCCAGAACAGGGCCGGGTCTTGTTCGCCCGCGCAGAAGGCCGTCGTAGCCGCGTTGAGGCTGTTCGGCCCCAGGTCAAGAATAGGCCAGAAGACGAGGCGCACTTCGCCAGCAGTCACGTGGTTAGCGACGATGTCCCGCTCCGCGCCCAGCACGTGGGCGCGACAGGTCGATCAGAGGAAGTCGGAGTAGTCGGTCAGCGTCACCGGGGCCGCGGCCGCGCCGTAGAAGAACGTGCCATCGTCGTTGCGCCCGGCAATGGGGCTGCTCGGCGCGGCCGTCGGCTCTGGCTCCCCGGTCGCGGCAGCGGGGCTGTCCGCCGTTGCCGCTGCGCTCCCCTGTTCGCCGCCCGCCGGGGCCGTGGCCGTAACGACGGTTGTGGCCGTCGCCGCTGCGCTCTCCCGCACTGTGGTCGCCGCCGGGGCCGTGGTTGCCGTCGGGGCCGTGGTTGCCGTCATGACCACCGGGGAGCTTGCCGGCGCGCCTGTCTCTCCGGCCGCCGGCGCGCAGGCCGCCAGCAACAACAACAAACCTAGCAGAAAACGTCTCATGCACATTAGTATAAGCGGCGACTGGCCGAAAAGGTTCTTACAAGTCGATTAAGAACGATCACGACTATTTAGCGCGGCTTCGTGCCCGCGTGAATGGCGATAGTGCCGAACATGTATAGCTGGTAGCTTACATCCACAAAACCGCCGGCCCGCATGGTCGCCGCCAATTCCGCCGGCCCCTGGAAGCCCTGAGTGCTGTCGGGCAGGTAGCGATAGGCATCGGACTCGCCGGTGATGAGCCGGCCGAGCGTGGGGATGACCTTGTTGAGATGCAGCTTGATGAACGGCCGCAGCAGATTGTCTTTGGGTGGGCTGGATTCCAGCACGACGACGCGCCCGCCGGGGCGCGTCACGCGCCACTGCTCGCGGAACGCGCCAGCCACGTCGATGACGTTGCGCATCAGGAAGCCGGAGGTGACGGCGTCGAAGGTCTCGTCAGGGAAGGGCAGCGCCAGCGTGTCGGCCGCCACCCAGTGGATCGTCTCGCGGCCGGGCAGGCGCTTGCCGGCGCGCATCATCTCGATGGTGAAGTCGCCGCCGACGGCGCGCAGGCCGGGCACTTGCCGCCGGCCCTCGTCGGCGATGTCGCCCGTGCCGGTGGCGATGTCGAGCAGACGGCCGCCGGCCGGCAGGTTG
>DAOSMQ010000110.1:0-7107 GCA_035372725.1 Promineifilum sp. (SeqCode) | reverse complement strand
CCCGACGTATGATGCCCTGGCCGGCGAGCGCGTCTGGAGCTTCAGCTTCGTTCCCGATGACGGCGTGTACCCCTACCACTCAACCGAGAGCTTCGGCCCGGTGAAGATGGGCTGCGTGATCCAGTTTGTGCAGATCGACGACGACGTGGACGAGCGCATCAACAGCTTCAGCATCAACGCCGACAAGGTCTATACTGTCGCCCAGGGTATGGTGACGTATGGCTCATTCATCGTTCCGCGCGATGGTGAACTGCTGTTTGAAGCGGTTGACAGCGTTGGTCTGGTCATTCGCGTTTGCCAGGACAAGGTCACGCTAACCCCCTCGGTGACGCCGACGGAGACGCCCACGGCCAGCCTGACGCCGACGATTACGCCGACGTTCACGCCAACCCTGACGCTGACACCGACGCTGACGCTGACGCCGACGCTGACGCTGACCCCCTCGGCCACGCCGACCGAGGCGATGACAGCCACGCCAACGGCGACAGGCACGCAACCGCCGACGGAGACGCCGACGGCCACGGCGACCACGCCCATCACCCCGACCGTGCCCACCAACACGCCGACGGTCACCATGACGCCGACGGAGACGCCCACGGCCTCGCCGACGCTGACGCCGCCGCCCGGCCCCAACGAGATGACCGCCACACCGACGGCGACGGCCGAACCGGACATCCCGCGTCTGCCCGCCTGTCTGCGCATTGACTTTGAGGTCGGCCCGGACAGCGCCCGGCGCGGCACCTATGTCGTCCAGGAAGTGGGCGGCCATGTTCTGGCGACGTGGTGGGCCGAAGAGGGCTGGATGGACAGCGGCTGGGTGCGCGATTTGGACATCACCTTCCCGGCCGTCTATGTGCAGGTCTTCTGGGTGAAGGGCGACGGCTCGCCGCCAGTAGAACTGACGATCCTCAATCCGGCCCCGGACACGAACTATGGCTGGCTGGCCCGCGGGCGCTGCCATGCCCTGGAAGTGGCCTGGCCCGGCTAGACCAAACAACGACATCGTATTGGAATGGGACGCCAGGCTCTGTCTGCGGAGCCTGGCGTCCTTTACTTTTGGCCGGCTGGCCGCGTTGGCGTACAATGAGGCGCAGCTAGACCATCCGTTCGTGAGCGAGGAGCGTATGTCCGATAGCCCGCCCGATGACTTGCCCGAAGCGCCCGACCCGGCTGAGCTGCCTGCCGCGGCGCAATGGATGATGGCCCAGGCCGCCGCGGCCAACACCCCGGCCGAGCGCGCCGAGTCCGAACTGCGCTTCACGTCGCTGCCCGAGCGCGAGGCGCGCATCGTCGGTGGCCTGCGGGCCAACCACAAGCTGACTGCCGGGCTAGAGCCGGGCGCTGCCGCCGCGCTGACCGAGTGGGGCGCGGCCATGGGGCGCTTCGTGGTCGCCGAAACGGCTGGCCTGGACGACGCCACGGCCGAGGGCATCTTGCAGGTTCGCGTGCGCGCCGCCCGCCAACTGATGGTCCACGTCGCCCGCGCCATAACCGACCCACCCCCGCCCGGTGTCGCGCCACTAGACACGGCCCTGCGCCAGGCCGACATCGTCTATGGCCGTCGCTACCGCGCCCCGGACGGCAACGCCGTGGGCCGGGCGCTGGCTCATTGGTCGGCCGCCGCCGGGCAGCCAGCGCGCCAGATCGCCGGGCTGCGGTCGTTCGTGGAGGAGCATATTCGTCCACAGACGGGGGCCGCCGGTGACGACGCCAGCCGGGTCTAAGCGCCGCCAGGTCGCGACGGCGCTGCTGCCGTTGTTATTGGCGCTGTTGGCGGCGTGCAGCGGGCCGCCGCCCTTGCTCGACGTGCCCCAGCCAGGGCCACCGGTCGCCGCCACGCGCGGCGCGTCTACACCGGCGGCCGGGCGCACGCCCTTGCCCACCGTTGCCCCTGTCGCGCCGACGCCGGCCGTGTCGCCACCCGCGCCGCCCGTGGCCCCGTCGCCGCCCGTCACTGCTCCCGCGCCCCTGCCGACGCTGCCGGCCGCCGGTGGCCAACTGCCCCGCGACATCGGCTACGACGCCGGCGCGTGGGCCGTGCTGTTCAGCCCCGGCGCGCGCGGCAACCAGGCCAACGGCCAGTACATCATCGACAAGCTCATCGGCTATATCGACGCCGCGCAAAGCACCATCGACCTGGCCGTCTTCGAGACAAACCTGACGCCGGTGGCCGAGGCGCTCATTCGCGCCCACGCGCGTGGCGTGGCCGTGCGCTGGATCACCGACGACGAGAACGGCATCGACGCCGACGACGAGGCGGGTCGCGGTCAGTTCGCCCTGCTGGAGGCTGCCGGCATCCCCGTGCGCGACGACTTGCGCTCGGCCTTCATGCACAACAAATTCATCCTCATCGATGGCCGCATCCTCTGGACGGGGTCGATGAACCTGACGACCAACGACGTCTTTCGCAATAACAACAACGTCGTCGTGCTCGATTCGCCCGCGGCGGTGGCCATCTACGAGCGCGAGTTCGAGGAGATGTGGTCGGGGCAGTTCGGGCCGGGGTCGCCGTCCAACGTTAACGGACAGACGGTGCAGACGGCCGCGGGGCTGCCCATCACCATCCGCTTCGCGCCGGAGGACGAGCCGTTCGACAGTCTGGTGCAGCTCGTGGCGTTGGCCAACGAAAGCATCCGCTTCATGGCCTTCTCCTTCACGGAGGATGAGTTGGGCGCGGTGATGCGCGCGCGGGCCAGCGAGGGTGTCGTCGTGCAGGGTATCTTCGAGACGCGCGGCAGTGAGACGGCTTACAGCGAGATGCCGGCTATGTTCTGCGCGGGGCTGGAGGTGCGGCAGGACGGCAACCCGGGCACGTTCCACCACAAGGTCATCATCATTGATGACTTCGTGGTCGTCACTGGCTCGATGAATTTCTCTGACAACGCCGCCGACAGCAACGACGAGAACGTCATCGCCATCGCCGACCCGGCCATCGGCCGCCTCTACCGCGAGGAGTTCGTCCGGCGCTGGGCCGAGGCCACAACGCCGGACATCGCTTGCGAGAACTAGGGGAAGATAGGGGCTAGGGACTAGGGGCTAGGGAAGAGCGCTCTTCCCTAGCCCCTAGAACCTAACCCCTAGCCCCTATCTTACGGCGCCCCATAGGCGGGCAGCGGCACCACCCGCCCGTTGGCGTCCACGACCTGATAGGTAGGCAGCCAGGCTACGCCGAACAGCGGCAGACGCACGTCGGTCTTGCGCGGCGCGACGGTAACTTCCTTCGTGTCGCCCAGCAGCGCCTGCCACTTGGCCTCGACTTCGTCCAGCCCGGCCTCCATCTCCTCTTTCAGATCGCCCACTTGTTCCTGCAAGTCGGCAATGGCCTGCTCCGATTCCTCGATGTCGGCCTTGGCCTTCTCGGTCATGCGCCGTTTGGAAAGGGAGCTGGACAGGCTCTTGCGCCGCCCGCCCAGAAAGCCCAGCAGCGTCTCGGCGTGCTTGGCGTACTCCTCGCGCTTGCGCCCTTCGTAGTCGGCCTGGTCTTCGGCCAGCTCGCGCTCCTCGCGCTTCAGCCGCTCCTCGGCCGTCTTCAGCCGGGCGGCGAAGCGGGCCTGGACCTTATCCAGTTCGGCCTGCATCTGGTCGTCGGCGGCGTCGCGGCACATCTCCTCAAAGGCGGCCTCGTCCACGTCTGGCCCGGCGTAGACCTTCAGCCTGTCATTGGCCCTGACCGTGACGCCGACATCACGCACGATGTAGTCGAGCAGGTTGGTCTCCAGGGCGCGCATGGCCTTGGCGTCGGACAGGGGGGCGAGCAGGGCGGCAAAGCGGGCGTCGCGGATGGGGGCGCGGTCGAGGCCGCGGTCGTCCAGCGGGGCCACGGCGACATCTTCCCAGCGCAGATCGGCCGTGTCGGTGGCCAGGGCCGCCCACGTCGTGCGCGTGTTCAGGCCGTATTTGGCGTTGTTGAGAGCGATCTCCGCCTGGGCCAGCAGCGCCGGCCGGTAGAGGATGCCTGACTCGCGCGCGCCGGCGGGCAGGCTGACCCGTTCCCGCGCGGCGGCTTCGGCCAGCGACAGGTTAGCGGGCAGGAAGTACTCGCCCACGCCGGTGGGCACGGGCGGACGGGTGACGGTGCCCTCGGCGTCGGGCGTGCCCGGCGTGGCCGGCCGCGAGGGCGCTTCGGCCGGCGGCGGCGCGGCCATTGTTGCCGCGGCGGCGGCTCCGGCCGGGCCGGCGGCAATGGGGCCGGCCCCCTTGAGGGCGTTGAGGGCCGGGATCTGCGTCCGCGTCAACGGCCCGGCCAGGTAGTTCATCGCCCAGCGCGTCTGGAAGAGCAGCGGCTTCTTCTCGTGGACGTTGCGCATCAGGAAGACGCGCTTGCCGATGCCGGAGATGAGCCGGTTCAACTCGCGCACATCGACGCTGCCATCGGCGCTGGATAGGCCGTCGAGCAGCCGGGCCTTGTCCTGGTCGGTGGCCAGCTTGCCGATGAACCACGTGCCGATGTTGGACAGGCCCTTGTAATCGACATCGACCGGGTTCTGCGTGGCCAGCACCAGGCCGACGCCGAAGGCGCGGGCCTGCTTCAGCATCCGCAGCATCAGCGTCTTGGAAGGCGGGTTGCCGATGGGCGGCAGGTAGCCGAAGATCTCGTCGAAGTAGACCAGCGCCCGTAGCGAGGTCGTGCCGCTCTGGGCGCGCATCCACGACTCGATGTTGGCGTAGAGCAGCGTCACGAAGAACATGCGCTCGTCGTCGCTCAGGTGGGCGATGTAGAAGATGGAGTGGCGCGGCCGGCCGTCGGGCGTATAGAGCAGCGCGCCCACGTCCAGCGGCTCGCCCTGCACCCAGGTCTGGAAGCTGGGCGCGGCCAGGATACTGTTCAGGCGCATGGCCAGGCCGGTGCGGTCTTTCTCCGGGAAGAAGGTGTTGACGTCGAACACGCCCAGCTTGGTGAAGGGCGGCGACTGGATTTGCATGATCAGCTCGCCCAGGTCGAGGTCGTGGGCCTGGCTCCAGGCGTTGGCGACGATGTTGGACAGCAAGATGTGCTCGCGGCTCTGCACCGGGTCGATGTCGCGCAGGCCCGTCAGGCTCAGAAGGGCGGTCACCGTGCCGCTGATCTGCTCTTGCAGCACTTCCTCGTTGCCCTGCCAGGGCAAGTCGGGCGCTTTCAGGGAGGCCAGCACGCTGAGGGGCACACCGGACGTGGAGCCGGGCGTGTAGATGGTGAAGCGCACGCTGCCGGCCAGCGCCTGCAAGCGCTCCGGGGCGATGTCCCAGTCGGCCAGGCCGTTGCGCCACATCTCGGCCGTCTCGGCGGCGGCCTGGTCTTCCGTCTTACCGTCCTTGCGGGCAGCGTCGGTGTTGATCCACGGCTTGAAGTCGGCCGGCAGCAGGTCGGGGAAGTGGAGCAACAGGTTGGTCAGGTCGCCCTTGGGGTCGATCATCAGCGCGGGCACGCCGTTGAGGGCGGCCTCTTCCAGCAGGCCAACGCACAGGCCAGTCTTGCCGCTGCCGGTCATGCCGACGACGACGGCGTGGGTAGTCAGGTCTTCGGAATCGTAGAGCAGGGTGTCGTCGAGGAGCTGGCTGGCCCCGGCGTCCCATTGCTTGCCCAGGTAGTACTTGCCTTTGGTGTCGATCATGCTCACGCACCTCCACGCCCAAGTGTAGCGCAAGGCGGGAAGAACGCTAAGAAAGGGGTTAGGGATTAGGGGCTAGGGAAGAGCGTTCTTCCCCAGGGCAGCCACATCTATGCGCTTGCCCTGCACCGAGATACTGGCGGGGCAGTGGTAGTGCTATAATGCGGCCTGTATGACGCATCATCGCCACCGGGCGCTGGCCGTGGGGCTGCTCGTCCTATACTTCGCCGCCGCCGTCCACATGGCCTTCGCCCTGCCAGCCCTGGCCACGCCCAACGAACTGCTCAACTTCGAGTACGTCCAGGTCATGCGCCAGATCGGCGGCCTGCCCAACCGCGGCCTGGTCGATAGCGAAGTGCGCTACACCGAGTGGCATCAGCCGCCGCTGTATTTCGCCTTCGCGGCGCTCTTCGGGCTGGCTGTGCCCGTGCCGCCGTCGGCCGACAACCCGCCGCCGCCCATCGCGATGCCGGCCAACCCCCACTACCTGTCCACGCCGGCCGGCAACCGCAACCCGGTCGTCCACGTCAACCCGGCCAACACGCCGCTGCTCTACACCAGCCGGGTGGCCGCGGCGCTGCTGGGGGCGCTGGGCGTGGCCGCGCTCCATGCCGCCGGCAAGCGCGTCTATGGCCCGGCCGCTGGCCTGCTCATGGCCTCGCTCCTGGCCTTCCAGCCGACCTACATTCACCTGAGCGGCTCGGTCAACAACGATATGCCCCTGACAGCCGTGGTGGCCATCGTCATGAGTTACGCTGTGTTGTTAGTGGAGAGGAGCTCACGCCAAGGACGCGAAGGGAGCAAAGGGCGCAAAGAAGAAATCTCACGCAAAGACGCAGAGAACGCAAAGTTAAGAACTCTTAGCTTTGCGTTCTCTGCGTCTTTGCGTGAGATCTTCCCCTTCTTCGTCCTGGGACTACTGTGCGCCGCAGCGATTTTGACGAAGGCCAACGGAGTGTTTGTGCTGGTGTTTCCGGCGGTGGTGTTGCTGGGGGTGTTGGTCGGCGGCCGACGACGGACAACGAACGACCGCCGACCGCCGACTGCCGACCGCCAACCGCGCCCCACTGGCCCACTGCCCACTGCCCACTGGCTCCCTGCCGCTGCTGCCACAGCCGCCGGTCTGCTGCCGCTATGGGTGGGCTGGCTGTGGCTCAACGCGGTGCGCATGCACGACGCGCTGGGGCTGTCGGGCAGCCTGCCCGTCGGCCGCGTCCTGCGCCTCGGCCCGCTCGACTTCAACCATGTGATCCCCTTCCTGCCGGCCATCTGGCGCAGTTACTGGCTCGACTGGTCGGCCGGCGACGTGGGCTATGGGCCGGACTGGCTCTACGCGCTCTGGTTGATGGCGGTAGTGGTCATGCTGCTGGGCTGGCTGCGGCCCATGCGGCTAATTAGGAATTACAAATTAGGAATTAGGAATCGAGAGGAGAGCTCACGCAAAGGACGCCAAGAAGAGATTTCTTCTTGGCGTCCTTGGCTTCCTTGGCGTCCTTTGCGTGAGCTCTTCCTCGCTCAT
>DAOSMQ010000109.1:0-7115 GCA_035372725.1 Promineifilum sp. (SeqCode) | reverse complement strand
AACGAAGCTATCGTCACTGTCGACCAGCCCTACCGCCGCGACGACGGCGGCACCGACCTGTTGCAACAGACGACCGTCTTCCGGCGCGGCGACCGGCGCTGGCTACTGGCCCCGCCGGTGGGCGACTTCTGGGGCGAGTGGCAATCGAGCGAGGGCGACTACCTGAATCTCATCTACCCCGAGCGCGACGCCGTCATCGCCGAGCAGTTGGCCATCGACCTCGACGCCGCCATCGCCGGCATGTGCGCCACGCTGGCGGACATCGACTGTTCGGCCGACCTCTTCCTGACCGTCCGCCTGGACACAGAGCCACAGACGCTGGCCGATCTGTCACAGCCCATCGGCGCGCTGCGGCGAGCGCGCCAGACCGCCAACATCCTGGAGTTGCCGGCGCCGTCGCTGGTCGGGCTGCCGGCGGGCGACGAGGGCGAGCGCAAGGCCGCCTACGCCGCCCTGCGCGACGGCTACGCCCGCCACGTCCTCGGCGCGGCCATTGCCCAGGCAGTGTCGTGGCGCTGCTGCGATGCGTCGCTGCTGTTCTCGATGCTGCTGCCATACCAGCTGGTCGATCTTGGCCTCGTATCCGCGCCGCCGGTCGGCCCGGACGACTACCGCCGCGTGCTGGATGAGCGCATCCCCATGCAGCGGCTCAACCTGTTGACCAACGAGCGGCTGCCGGCAGAGATCGATCCGGATCGGCTGTGGCTGGCGCGCGTGGCCGTCGATTTTCTGCTACATGCCGGCGACCTCTCGCCGGCCGACCTGCAACGGCGGTTGAGCAGCGTGCGCAGTTTCAACCAGTTCGCCCAGCAGGTGCTACAAGACGGCGCGGCCGGCCGGCCTGTGCCCGCCGACCTGACCCAGGCCCTCTGGCTCTACGCCATCCAGCGCGCCGCCGAAGCGGAGAGCGAAGCGCCCTTACCCGACGAAACGCTCTACCTGGTCTGCACCGCCCCGGGCGAGGCGCAGACGCCGGAGACATCCCAGTTGTTGCGCTACTTGCCAGCCACTGGTGACTGGGAGCATCTCTACAGCGTGCAGGGCTTCATCTGGATGACCCCGCTGCCAGGCTGGGAAACCATGCTGCTGCAACAATACACCGTGGCCACCGATACCTGGCAGAGCCGCTACTGGCGCGCCGGCGAGATTGCCACCGCCTACACGACAGACGACCCCAGTTCAGCCATTTCGCTGGGCCAGTCGGACGCGGCCGGGACACGTCTCGTGATCTACCAGCGCGATACGCTGGGCAACGACATCCGCGCGCTGGTCACTGACCTGACGGCTTGCGAGGGCAACACCTGCGCCACGGAGGCCTCGCCGGGCCAGCCCCTGTGGTCGCCCAATGGTCAGTGGGCGCTCTACCAGGGCGACGGCAGCGAGAATCCTGGCCCACAACTGGTCGTCAACGGTCGCTACCTGCTTCTCGACTCGAATGAACCGTTTGCCGTCATGCCCATCGCCCTGGGGACCGCGGGCGACTCAGGCCGACCTGTCATCCTCGGTCAGGGCTATGCGCCTTTCTGGATCGATGAGCGCACTTTCGGCTTCATCCGCCCCGTGGGCGGCGCGACATCCACGACCGACGGCGGCGAGGAGATCGTCGTGGCCACGGTCGATGACTCTACGCCGCAGACGCTGTTGCTGAGCGCCGATCTGTTCCAGTTCCTGCCCCACGACAGCCGGATGCGGCAGATGAACCTGGCCTATGTCGCCCCCAACCCGAGCCAGCCAGATAGCCTGTTTATCGTCGCGCGGGACGAAGTGGCCGAAGACGCCTACGTCTTCCTTTTCGACCGGGCGACGGGGCAGATCGAACTGCGCCTGACCCTGGGGGCGGACTTCAACCAATCACTGGGCTTCTCGCCCGACGGCCGCTATCTGGTGCTGACGGGCGTCGGCTCCATGAGCTACACGGGCGGCAGCAACCTCGCGCCCATGCTACTGCACGACATCGCCGCCAACCGCACGATTCCCTTGCTGTCCCGGTTGCCCTACTTCCTGCCGTCGGTCACTTATGATTGGACGCGGGACGGCCGGCTGATTGTCGCCCTGGATGATAATCTGTTGGGCCTGGTCATCCCCGACACCGGCCAGGTGCGGCTGCTGCGCCACAACGCCGGCGCGTGTACGTCGGTGGCCTGGCTGGATGAGTAGGCCGCTTGACTTGACGCGCGCCGATCACTAGAATCCCAATGCTCGACGGGTAAGCGATGACCAAGACCTATCACTTCTGGATCACCGGCTGTCAGATGAACTACGCCGACGCGCGGCGAGTGGCCACCGAACTGGAGAAGCTCGGCTATCGGCCCACGCCCCGCGCTGAGGATGCCGACGTGGTTGTGCTGGAGACGTGCACCGTCCGGCAACAGTCGGAAGACAAGGCCTACCACAAGCTGCAAAGCCTGCGCCCGCTGAAAGCGCGCCGGCCGGACATGACCGTGGCCGTGATGGGCTGCGTCGTTGGTGTGCGCGGCAACGAGGCCCTGACCCAGCGCTTTCCCTTTGTCGATGTCTTCATGGAGCCATCGACCGACGGTCTGCCGCTGGTTAGCCACCTGACTCAGGATAGCGACTATGCCCTGGAGTTGGCGGAAACGGCGGCGCGACATGCGCTGATGGATGGTGAAGATGCGGGGAAGATCACCCTTGCCCCCCTGCCCCCTCGCTCTCCCGCTCCCCCGCTCCCCATCTCCGCCCCCGTGGCCGTCGTCTACGGCTGCTCCCACGCCTGCACCTTCTGCATCATCCCCCAGAAGCGCGGCCGCGAACGCAGCCGGCCAGTGGGCGAGATCGTTGCCGAGGCGCGCGGGCTGGCCGCGCGGGGGGTCAAAGAGGTCGTCCTGCTGGGGCAGATCGTCGATCGCTACGGCACGGACATCCCCGACGGCCCCGACCTGGCCGACCTATTGCGCGTGGTCAACGACGTGGACGGACTGGAGCGCATCCGCTTCCTGACTAGCCACCCCAACTACATGACCGACCGCATCCTGCGCGCCGTGGCCGAGCTGCCCAAGGTGATGCCCCAGATCGAAGTGCCCATCCAGGCCGGCGACAACGACGTGCTGGAAGCGATGAAGCGCGGCTATACGCGCGAGCAATACCGCGAATTGGTGCAGCACGTCCGCGCGGTCATCCCCGACGCGGCCATCCACTGCGACGTGATCGTCGGCTTCCCCGGCGAGAGCGAGGCGCAGTTCATGGCCACCTACGACATCCTGGCCGAGTTGCGGCTGGACAAGCTGCACCTGGCCCGCTATAGCCCGCGGCCGGGCACGGTCAGCGCCCGGCGCATGGCCGACGACGTGCCCGACGAGGAAAAGCGCCGCCGCTTCCACATGATCGAAGCGCTGCAGAAAGAGGTTTCGACGGAGAAGATGCGCCGCTACCTGGGGCAGACGGTCGAGGTGCTGGTTGAGGAGCGCGACAAAGGGCGCTGGCGCGGCCGCACGCCCCACAACAAGCTCGTTTTCTTCGACGACGCGGGCGACCTGCGCGGCCAACTTGTGGCCGTCCACGTGACCCACACGGGGCCGTGGAGTATGTCGGGGAAGAAGGTGGACGATGGGCCACAGACGCCGGCCCACCGGCCGGCGGGCGAGTCCATCCCTCTGACGCTGGCGATGTAGGGGCGGCCATCGACGGCCGAGGTGATTCTACCGATGGCTGGCCCCGACGCTAGACGGTGAAGAAGCCCGCCTGGGTGGAGCCGCTGCTGAGGGCCGTGGTCAGGTCGTCGCCATTGTTGACCATATAGGCCACCTGGCCACCCCCACGCAAGAGTTGATAGAGCGGCGCGGCCGAGCGTGAGCCGTGGAACGAGGCCGGGTTGACCAGGATGGTCACCACGCGCAACCCGCGGCGCGCCAGTTGCCGCGCCGCCACCGACCACTCCTCGCGGGTGATGGGCGTGACAGCGATGATCGTCGTGCCGCGCGGGAAAAGATGGCTTTCGGTGTGGAGCATGTCTTGCAGCGGCACATCGCCCTCGGCCCGCAGCACGGCCAGCGTCTCTAGAATGCGGTTGAACTGGCGCTCGCCGCGGTCGGGCTGGAGGATTTCGTTGGACTGCCCGTAGGCCAGCATGCCCACCGCGCGATCGCGCCGCAGGAAGTATTGGGCCACCGACGCGGCGATGGACACGGCGTACTCCTCGGTCGATTCCGGCAATTGGAACTCCTGCATCTTCAACCAACCGGGAATGTCGCCCGGCGGCGGGGGCGGCACGGCGTCTTTGCGCGGCGTCACGTGGCCATAGACGGACATGTCGGGCACGATCCAGATGTCAGCCAGGGGGTCTAGCTCGAACTCCTTGACCACCAACCGGTCGCGCCGCGCCGTGCTGCGCCAGTGGATGCGGTTGAAGCTGTCGCCCGGCTCATAGTCGCGCACGCCGGCGGCGTTGGTGGTGATGTAGTGGGTGCGCCGGCGCAGCGCGTCGCCGCCGGGCAAGACGCCCAACGGCAAGGCAAACTGGTGGATGGGGAAGGTCATGGGGAAGACGACGACGTTGCTGGTCGGTGTCAGCTCGCGCTCCAGCGGGAAGAGGCCGAAGGGGTCGCTGGTGCGCAGGCGGATGGGGCCGAGCTGGTAACGACCGCGCTGCTGACAGATGGTGGTCACGCGCCAGCTGTAGTTCTGCCGCCCGCCCAGCCCATTGACGACGTGGCTGGAGTAATGATAGGGCAGCGTGGAATAGTCGCGCACTTCCAACCACAGCTTGGGCACGACAGTGGTGTTGCGAACGCTGAAGCGCTCTTCCAGCGGTCGGCCCACTTGCGTCCGGCGCACGCGCGTCACCCGCGAGAGGTGAACGCCGTTAAGGTTGACCCAGGCCCAGAGGAAGGACAGGATCAGCAGCAGCCCCAGCAGATAGGCCAACGTGAACAGCAGATCGCGGCCAGTGATCAGGCCAGCGATGAAGGCCACGACGGCCAGGGCGAAGACGACCGTGCGCCGCTGCCCCAGGAAGCCAGACATTAGACGCGCGTCCGTTGCCGCCCGACGTGCGCGCCGGGGACGGCCATGTTATCCAGCAGGTCCTGGACGATCTGCTCCGGCTCGGTGTCCTTGATGCGCGCCGCCGGGCCGACGATGATGCGATGGCCCAGCGCCGGGCCGGCCAGGGCCTTAACGTCGTCGGGCAGCACATAGTCGCGGCCCATCAGCGCCGCGCGCGCCTGCCCCAGCCGGTAGATGGCCAGCGCCCCGCGCGAGCTGGAGCCGAGGTAGACATCGGGGTGGTCGCGCGTCTGGCGCACCAGGTTGACGATATACTCCTTCACCAGTGGATCGACGTAGATGTCCTTGACCGCTTGCTGCGCCGCCAGCAGTTCGTCCACATCGACGACCTGTTGCAGCGCATTGATCGGGTGGGCGTGCTGCTGCCGATCCAGGATCTCGATCTCTTCTTCCTTGCCGGGATAGCCCAGACGGATGCGCAACATGAAGCGGTCGAGCTGGGCTTCCGGCAAGGGGAAAGTGCCTTCGTACTCGATGGGGTTCTGCGTGGCCAGGACCATGAAAGGCACGTCGAGAGGATAGGTGCGGCCGTCCACCGTCACCTGCCGCTCCTCCATCGCTTCCAGCAGGGCTGACTGCGTTTTGGGCGTGGCCCGGTTAATTTCATCCACGAGGACGATCTGAGCGTGGATGGGGCCGGGACGAAACTCGAACTCGCGCGTGCCCTGGTTGAAGACGGACACGCCGGTCACATCGCTGGGCAGCATGTCGGGCGTGAACTGGATGCGCTGGAACTTGCAGCCGACCGACTTGGCCAGCGACTTGGCCAACACGGTCTTGCCCACGCCGGGCACGTCCTCAATGAGGATGTGGCCCTGGCAGAGCAGCCCCAGAACCGTCAGTTGAACCGGCTGCCGCTTGCCGACTATGACCCGCTCGACGTTCTCGACGATGCGATTGGCAGTTGCCTGAATATCGGCCATCTAGTTGTCTCCTGGTGCGTCAAATCCCGGCGGGCCGCGCCCGACCGCGTGGCCGAGTAGTATACCAGCATGCGCCGGAAAAGGTATAATCTGGTGACATTTTGGGGTCAATCGCGCGGACTTCGACGCCCGCTACAATCCTAGCATAACGCGATTGCGCAACAGTCAAAAATAAAGCTCACTGGGAGTTAATTAAGCCACACCCAAAACCCGGTGAATCGGCTAGAGTTTCCGCTGGCAATAGGCGCAGAGCGGCCGGACAGCGATCTGGTTCCTAAAGCTCTGGCCAAAGATAATCACCAAGGGAGTAAACCATTGATGAAGCGAATTGGCGCAATAGCTATCATTCTCGTTCTATTGGCGCTGCTTGGCGCCGCCTGTAGCCCCACCGCTGGGACGCAGGCGCCAGCGGCCACAACCGACGCTCCGGAACCCGCCGCCCCCGCGGCGACCGACGCCCCCGCGGCGACCGACGCCCCCGGCGCGGCCGAGACACCTATGACCGTCGCGTGCCCCACGGCGACCGACGACACCTACCTGCTGCGCAACCCGCAGCACGGCTACTGCCTGCTTTACCCGGCCACCCACAAAGTCGAGCGGCCTAACGCCGATGAGGTCGATCTGGTCGTCGGCAGCCTGCTCAACGCCGGCGACCCGCGAGCCAACATCCGTGTCATGACCGGCAATGACCTCTCGGCCGGGGCCTTTGCCGATGATCTGGTGGCCGGCTTCGAGGGCTTCGACATCGCTCGCTCGGAGATGACTGTGGCCGGCCAGCCGGCCGTGGTGCTCGACGACGTGCCCGGGCAGGACATCAACCGGCAGGTCATCTTCACGCTCGACGGCCGGCTCTATCACATCTACTTCGCGCCCGTTGACCCGGCCAACACCGCGCCGATCGACGACTTCATGGCCGTGATCCTGGACAGCTTCACGCCCATGCCCGTCAGCGAGACGCTCCTGCCCGAAGACGAATGCCTGGCGGCCAAGTCAGAACAAACGACCGTCCGCAGCGACGCGTTCGGCTTCTGCGCCCTGGTGCCGGCCGATTTCACCTACGAAGAGACCAGCGCCGCCAACGCCAACCTGTTCATCGGCTCAATGATGGACGTGGCCCATCCCAAGCTGATGATCGAAGTGACCGATGCCGGCGGCCAGACAGCCACGGCG
>DAOSMQ010000108.1:0-7134 GCA_035372725.1 Promineifilum sp. (SeqCode) | reverse complement strand
CGTCGATATCGTAGCGGCTGACCAGGTCGCGGGCGACAGCCTTGAAGTGTTCGCGGAAGACGGCCGAGGCGGGCGAAGCCACCTGATATTCGCCGCAGGAGACGGCATCGAGCGTCGTCCACTGGGCGGCGTTGAGCTTGTCGTTGGTCAGGCCGTGGGCATCGCGCAGGCGGTACCACAACGGCGTGGGGTTAACCGCGGGCGGCGGCGGGCAGGTATTGGCCGCGGTGCGGTCGCCAATGGGGTAGACGTTGACGTAGGCGTGCAGTTGCAGGCCGCGAGCGTGGGCGCGCTCGACAAAGTAAGCCAGCGGATCCCATAGCGGCGCGGGCGCTTGCCCCAGTACGCCGCCACTGACCCGCGCCGCCCACGGCTCCAGACCGGGCGTGTAGTAGGCGTCGGCCGTGCCTCGCACCTGGAAGAAGATGGCGTTGAAGCCGGCGTCGGCGGCGTTGGCGACAATCTGGTCGATGCGCGCCGGGTCGGCCGGGCGGTTGAAGACTGTCCAGTCGAAGCGCGTCACCCACAGCCCGCGCAACTCGACCATGCCCGGCGGCCGCGTAGGCGTCGGCGAGGGCGTCGGCAGCGTCGCCGTGCGATAGACCTCCAGAAAGAGCAGCTTGTTGTTGACTGCCGACGACCCGCTGCGCACGGTCAGGCGGCCGTCGGTCACGGGCACGCTCAACGTCCAGGCGATGAAGCGATGGTTATCGCCGGGCGCGCCCGAAAGGAGTGTCTGGCCCTCGGCCGTGCTGTGCATAAAGCCGTCACTGGCCGCCGGATCGCCAGCGACGGCATAGACATCGTAGACGCCGGGCGGCAGGGCCAACTCCCAGACGGCATCGGGGTTCTCCGGCTTCTGCAGGTGGATGAGCGTGTCGTAGCGCTGGTCATAGGCATCGGGCGAGTTGCGCTCGCGCGTGGCGGCGCTGTTGTCGGCATTCCAGCCATAGGCGAAGCCGTTGCCGCGGTTGGCATAGACCGCGCCGCTGTCGGGCAGGTAACCGGGCGGCACGGCCGCCGCGGCCGGCTGGAAGTTGATCTTCACCACCAGCTGGCCGCTCGATGGCGGGCCGAGGATGATGACCGGTGCATAGCTCCGCCCCGCCCCCTGGGCCAGGAGCGTCAGCGCCGCGCCGGCCAGAGCCAGGCCGGCCGCCAGCCATACAAGCGAAAGACGCACCGAGCGATTCATTTAGCCGCTATTGTGCCATACATGGCTCGATGAACCAAAGCCCCACCGTAGGCCCCGGCCAGAGCCACAACCAGCGCCAACAGACTGCCAAAGTTGCCGCCCCTGAGGATGCCCAGCAGCGGGATCATGCCGCCAACAGCCAGCGCCCACAGCCACGGCCGCCGTGGCGCGACGAAGCCAAAGACGGCCGACGTCAACAGCACCACCCCGGCGGTGATGCCCGTGTCGTCCCACGTCGGGCGGCTGTCCACCCAGGCAATGGCCAGCCCCACAACCACAGCCGCGATCAACAGGAACCAGAAGGTACGTGATGACATCTTTTCTCTCCGTCGAGCAGGAAATTTCGTTGGCAGCGGCCCACCCGCCGCGCCACAGGAAACATCATAGCACGCGCCGCCAGCACGGAACGGTCAAAACCTCTCAGACCCCGGCCCCGTCGCCTGATTGACAGCTATCCCCGCTGGTTTATACTCGCCCAAAGGATTTAGACCCACGAGAAGGAGTAGCATGACCACCAAACCTCGACTGTATGACATCAGCCGCGACCTCCGCAATGGCATGGCCGTCTGGCCGGGCGACAAGGATTTCGCCCTGACCCCCAATGGCAGCATTGCTGAGGGCGGCCCGGTCAACGTCTCGACCCTCTTTCTCAGCAGCCACTCTGGCACGCACGTCGATGCCCCCTACCATTTCGAGGACGACGCGGCGACGCTGGAGCAGGTCGATCTGTCGGCCTATTGGGGTCTAGCCCAGGTCGTCACCGTCACGAAGGAAGCCGGGCCGCTGGTGCCGGCCGACTTCGAGGGCTATGACCTGAGCCTGGCGCCGCGCCTGCTGGTGCATTCCGCCCTCAGCGCCGCGGACATGGCCGTTTTCCACGAGGAGTTCGTCTATCCCAGCCCGGAATTGGCCGGCTATCTGGGCCAGTTGGGCGTCGTCCTCTACGGGGCCGATTCGCCATCGATGGATGCCTTCGACAGCAAAGACCTGGCCGGCCACCACGCCCTGCGGCGTAACAACATTCTCATCCTGGAGGGCCTGCTGCTCGCCGGCGTGCCCGATGGTCTCTATGAACTGTCGGCCTTCCCGCTGAAGCTCATCGGCGGCGACGGCAGCCCGGTGCGGGCCGTGTTGCGGACGTTGGAGTAGGCGCGTGGCGGAGGGATGAGGGATGAGGGATGAGGAATGAAGGATGAAAGGCAGAGACGCAGATCTGCCCCTACGACGGGCGCGCGAGCGGGACGCGGCTGACCCGCTGACCGCTTTCCGCGACCGCTTTGTCCTCTCCGACCCGGAGCTGATCTATCTGGACGGCAACTCGCTCGGCCGCCTGCCGCGGGCCACCGCGCCGCGACTGGCGGCCATGGTGGAGGACGAGTGGGGCGGGCGTCTCGTCCGTGGCTGGAATGAGGGCTGGTTCGACGCGCCCGACCGCATCGGCGGCAAGCTGGCCGGTCTGCTGGGGGCCGCGGCCGACGAAGTGATCCTGGCCGACGCCACCTCGGTCAACCTGTTCAAGCTCAGTCTGGCGGCGCTGCTGGCCCGGCCGGGGCGACACACCATCGTCACCGACGACCTCAACTTCCCGTCTGACCTTTACATCCTGCGCAGCGCCGCGGCGCTGGCCGGGCGGCCGGTGGCCGTGCGCGTCGTGCCCTCGGCCGATGGCATCCACGGCCCGACCGCGGCGCTGGCCGCCGCCCTCAACGAGGACACGGCCCTGCTGAGCCTCTCCCATACCGTCTTCAAGAGCGGCTACACCTATGACATGGCCGCCCTGACCGCGCTGGCCCACCGGGCCGGGGCGCTGGCGCTGTGGGACCTAAGCCACTCGGCCGGCGCGGTCGTCGTCGATCTGCATGGCGCGGAGGCCGACCTGGCCGTGGGCTGCACCTATAAGTATCTCAACGGTGGTCCCGGCGCGCCGGCTTTCCTCTACGTGCGCCGGGATATGCAGGACATGCTGGCCAACCCCATCAGCGGCTGGCTTGGCCGGGCCGACCCATTCGATTTTGCTCTCGACTACGCCCCCGCGGCCGGTATCCGCCGCTTCCTGACAGGCACGCCGCCCATCCTGTCGCTGGCGGCCGTCGAGCCGGGCATCGACCTGCTGCTGGAAGCGGGCATGGCGCGGCTGCGCGAGCGCTCGGTGCGGCTGAGCGAGTATCTCATCGGCCGCTGGCAGGAGCGCCTGAAGCCGCTGGGCTTCCGCCTTAATTCGCCGCGCGACCCTGCCCAGCGCGGCTCTCACATCTCTCTGGGCCACCCCGACGGCCTGCGCATCAACATGGCCCTCATCCACGAGGCGCAGGTCTTGCCCGACTTTCGCCGCCCGGATAACATTCGCCTGGGCATCGCGCCGCTCTACAACACCTTCGCCGAACTGCACACGGCCGTCGAACGGTTGCGCGCCGTCGTCGTCGAGGGCCTCTACCGCCACTATGACGCGGCCGGCGTGGCCGTCACCTGAGCGACCCAAACCCTCGGCAGCGAAAAACAACCACCATGAAACCCCTGCAACGCTTCGAGACCAGCGCCGGACGGGCCATCTTCTCTTTTCCAGTGCGCTCTTTCCCCACGCTGACCAACAACATCTACGTCATCGACGACGGTGAGCAGTACATCCTCATCGACGCCGGCTCCGGCATGGAGCGCCCCAATGCCGACCTGCTGGCCGGCTTCACGGCCATTGGCGAGCACCTCGGCCGCCCCTTCACCCCGGCCGACATCGGCACAATCCTGATCACCCACGGCCACATCGACCACTTCGGCGGCCTGCCCTTCCTGCGCCAGTACACCGCCGCGCCGGCCGGCGTCCATATCCTCGACCGGCGCGTGCTGACCAACCACGAGGAGCGCATGGTCTTCGCCTATCGCCGGCTGGAGACGTTCCTGGAGGGCGCGGGCGTGCCGGCCGAGGAGCGGGTCGTGCTGATGAGCGTCTATTTGTTCTCCAAGACCTACTATCGCTCCACGCCGGTGCAGTTCCTGCTGGCGGAGGGCCAGCCGACGGTGGGCGGCTTCGGCGTGTTCCACGTGCCCGGCCACTGTCCTGGCCAGGTCTGCCTGCTGGTCGATGACGTCCTGCTGACGGCCGACCAGGTGCTAGCGCGCATCACGCCCCACCAGGCCCCGGAGAGCATTACCATGAACATGGGCCTGGGCCACTACCTCGATTCGCTCGACAAGGTGGCGGGGCTGCCGGGCGTGCGCCTGGGTCTGGGCGGCCACGAGGACCCCATCGACGACGTGCCCGGCCGCGTCGCCGCCATCCGCGCCGCCCATGACGAGCGCCTGGGCAAGATCATGGACATCTGCCGCGCGCCCCAGTCCATCGCCGGCATCAGCCGCGCCCTCTTCGGCCACGTGGACAGCTATCACGTCCTCCTGGCGCTGGAAGAAACGGGCGCGCACGTCGAATACCTTCACCAGCGCGGTGAGCTGATGGCCGCCAACCTGGAAGAGATCGAGGCGACGAGCCGGCCGGTGGTGGAGTATGTGCGCGGCTGAAGAAGGCGGGGGAGCAGGGGAGAAGGAGAGCAGGGGAGAAGAATCCCCCCTGCTCCCCCGCTCCCCGGCCCCCCTGCTCCCTCTCTCCCCTTTCCCCCTGCTCGCCTGGTGGGACGCCAACCGCGCCGACCTGCCCTGGCGGCGCACCGGCGACCCCTATGCCATCTGGATCGCCGAAGTGATGTTGCAGCAGACGCAGATCGCCGCGGTCATTCCCTATTACGAGCGCTGGCTGGCCCGCTTCCCCACAGTTGAGGCGCTGGCCGCCGCGCCGCTGGACGATGTGCTCAAGCAGTGGGAGGGGTTGGGCTACTACAGCCGGGCGCGCCATCTGCACACCGCCGCCCGGCGCATCGTCGCCGACCACGACGGCCGCCTGCCGGACACGCTGGCGGAGTTGCTGCGACTGCCGGGCGTCGGCCGCTACACCGCCGGAGCCGTGGCCTCCATCGCCTACGGTGTGCGCGCGCCAGTGCTGGATGGCAACGTCATCCGCGTCCTCAGCCGCCTGTTCGACGTAGACGACGACGTGACCCGGCCGGAAACGCGCGCGCGCCTGTGGGATATCGCCGAGGCTCTCGTGCCGGCTGAGCGGCCGGGCGACTTTAACCAGGCGCTGATGGAACTGGGGCAAGTCATCTGTGTGCCGCAACGGCCGCGCTGCCTGCTCTGCCCGCTGCGCGACGACTGCCTGGCCCGGCAGCGCGGCACGCAGCTAGAGCGGCCGGTGCGCCCGCCGCGCCGCCGCACGCCCCACTACGACGTCGTCGCGGTCATCATCTGGCGCGACGGGCGGCCGGCGGCCGATGGCCACTTCCTCATCGCCCAACGGCCGCCCGAGGGGCTGCTGGGCGGGCTGTGGGAGTTCCCCGGCGGCAAGGTCGAGCCGGGCGAGACGCGGCCGGAGGCGCTGCGGCGGGAGATCGCCGAGGAACTGGCCCTGGCGATCGTGCCAGGCGACTTCCTCATCGAAGTCGCCCACGCCTATACCCACTTCCGCATCACCCTCCACGCCTTCCACGCCGCCTACACCGGCGGCGAGCCGCAACACCTCGGCGTGGCCGACCATGCCTGGGTGACACTGGCGGACGTAGAGCGCTACGCCTTCGCCGTCACCGACCGCAAGATCATCCAGGCGTTGCGGGCGCTGTTCGCGCCCTCAGCCCTCCCCGGCGACTAAACGGCGAAAACGCTCGCGCTGCTCCGGCGAGAGGATCTCCAGGAAGGCGGTCATGACGGGCGGCTTGCTCTCTAGCCAGAGCCACGCCGGCCGCAGCCAGAAGCCGGGCAGCACCGCCGAGGTGACCCGTTCGTCCTCGTCCGTGGCGTACAGTTCGTACTCACCGGCAGCGTCCAACCGGTAGAAGTCGGCGCGGTTGCGGCCGGGACGCGGGTCAACCACCCAATACTCGCGCACACCGGCCCGGCGATACTCGTGCAACTTGTCGTGGCGATCGCGGCGCACACTGTCGCGCGAGACGATTTCGACCACCAGGTCGGCCGGCCCCTCAAGGCGTTCGCGGCTCAACCGGCCGAGGTTCTCGCTCGTGACGACCAGGATATCGGGCTGGCGGGCCGACTTTTCGGACAGTAAGCGCATCTCAAACGGCGCGATGAGCACAACACCGAGTTCCTGAAACTCGACGTACAGGTGTAGTAGGTGGTTCAGGAAATTCAGGACGATTTGATGAACGTCATACGGCGGCATTTGAACGATTACCTCTCCATCGACCCACTCGGCATGAACATCCTCATCCGCCCAGGCGATATACTCGGCGTAGCTCATACGCAGCCGTTGCGGCTCAGCGGTCGTCGCGCTTGCTTGTCTTGTGGTCATGCGCTATCTCCTACGAAAGGCGAACCAGCCCAGATCATCAGCCAGACACAGTATAGCATAGGCTCAGTGTAGCCCGGCGCGGGAGGCGGCGAAGTGGTCGAACGCTAATCCACCTGTTTTCGCCTTTGCACTAGTACCGTCAGCACGCCCCAAAAGAGGGCCATGCCGCCTAGCGCCAGCCACGTCGCCGCCAGGTGCTTCTCGCTGTTGCGATAGTCAAGGCTGAGCTTATCGCCCAGGGGCGCGGGCACGCATTCGACCGTCGTTGTCGGCTCGGTCGTGCCCAGTTGCGGGTTGGCCGGCAGCCACACGGCCGAGCAGGCCACGCTCTTGTCCTCGTCCAGGCCAGGCAAGTCCACCGACGAGCCGAGCGCGTCCATCGTCCAATGGGAGATGACCATCTTCGAGGCAAGCTTGGCCCCGGCGCTGTCGCCCAGGGGGAAGAGCGTACCGGAGAGAATGATCTGCACGAAGAGCTGCACGAGGATGATGTAGAGCACCACGTCCTGCGACGGCACAATAGCCGAGATGAACAGGCCAAACATGATGCTGGCGATGACGCAGGTTGCCACGGTGACTGGCAGGCCGGAGC
>DAOSMQ010000107.1:0-7156 GCA_035372725.1 Promineifilum sp. (SeqCode) | reverse complement strand
GCGTAGCGCTTCCTGCACAGCGGCGCGGAACTTGCAGCCGTCGTAGAACGTGGCCACGCTGTCGAAGCCGTCGTCGATGGCGGCCAGCAGGGCCTCGTCGGCCGCGGTCAGCGCGCCCGGCTCCGGCACCACGCCGCCGAAGTAGCGCCGGATCATGTTGAGCACGCGGTTGACCAGGTTGCCCCAGTTGGCAACCAACTCGTTGTTATTGCGCTCGATGAAGCCGCTCCAAGTCCAATCGCTGTCGCGCGCCTCCGGCATGTTGGTTGTCAGGTAATAGCGCAGCGGGTCGGGGTCGTAGCGATCCAGCGCGTCGAGCATCCACACGCCCCAATTCCGGCTGCCGCTGATCTTCCGCCCCTCCATGTTCATGAACTCGTTGGCGGGCACGTCGTAGGGCAGATTCAGCGTCGCCTGCGGGTTATCGCTGTAGAGGCCGCGCGCGCCCAGAAGTTGCGCCGGCCAGATGACGGTGTGGAAGGGGATGTTGTCCTTGCCGATGAAGTAGAGCGTCCGCGCGTCCGGGTTCTGCCACCAGTCGCGCCAGGCGTCATTGTCGTCCTGGTTGTGGGCCCACTCAATGGTAGCCGAGAGGTAGCCGATGACCGCCTCGAACCAGACGTAGAGTACCTTCTCGTCGTAGCCTTCGTCCACGGGCACAGGGATGCCCCAGTCCATATCGCGGGTGACAGCCCGGCCGATCAGCCCCTGGTCGATGAAGTTGCGAGCGAAGTTGACCACCTGCGGCCGCCAGTGCTGCTTGTCGTCGTGGATCGACTCGGACAGCGCGCCGGCGGCAATGGCCGGCAGGTCAATGAAAAAGTGTTCTGTGTCGCGCAGCACCAGCGAGGTGTTGTCGCGCTTGCTGCGCGGGTTGAGCAACTCGGCGGCGCTCTCGAAGAGCGTATTGCAGTTGTCGCACTGGTCGCCGCGCGCGCCGGTGTAGCCGCAATTGGGGCACGTGCCCTCCACGTAGCGGTCGGGCAGGAATTGGCCCGCCTCCGGCGAATACATCTGCGGCGTCACCTTGCGGTAGAGGTACTCGTTCTTCAGCAACTGCAGAAACATGTCCTGCGACACGCGGAAGTGGTTCTCCGTATGGGTGCTGGTGAACAGGTCGTAGCTGATGCCCAGGCGGCGAAATAGTTCCAGGAAGCGGGCGTGATAGAGTTCGTAGGTCTCCAGGTTGCTGCGGCCCAACTCCTCGGCCTTGACCGTAACGGGCGTGCCGTGGCTGTCGGAGCCGCTGACCATGACGACATGGTGGCCGCGCAGGCGCTGGAAGCGCGCGTAGATGTCGCCGGGCAGGTGGGAGCCGGTGACGTTGCCCTGATGAATGTCCGAATTGGCATAGGGCCAGGCGATGCAAACCAGGATGTTTTCGGACTGGGCCTTATTCAACCTCGTCCTCCTCGTACTCTTCGAATTCCTCGGTTTCCTCTTCCTCGTCTTCGGTGATCTCCGTCAGGGCTTCAGCCAGCAGTTCGAAATCGTCCTCGCTGATGCGGAAGAAGGACTCCGGCTCGATGTGGAGCTTGCCGAAGTCAGGATAGCTCTCTAGTTCGATAGAGTCGGCGCTGACGCCATGCTCCAGGTTGGCCGAGGCGGCATCGACATCGGTCGGGAAGAAGAACGCCTTGTCGGCCTCGACGGTGAAGGTGTGCTGCTTGGGATCGGCCTGGAAGACCTCGCCGGTGATAGTGACGACGGCGAAGAACGTTTGTGCCTCAACGGCATAGTAGATAAAGCGGTCGCCCGACTTCAGACGTTGGGCCAGTTCCGGCGTCGGGGCCATGACGACCCGCTCCTGCCAGCCGGGGAAGGCCAGTTCCTCGCCCGGTGGCAGACTGACGGCCTTGATGTAGTGGGTCGTATCCTTGTTCGACTGACGCAGATGGCGGCTACTGGCCGCCCGCGCCTCTTGCTCGGCGACAATATTCTCCCAGATGCGGGCCTGGATATTGACGTTCAACTCCGCTTCCGTCCCATCGGCATAGCGCACGACCATGCGTGGGCCGTTCAGGGCCACGACTGTGTATTCACCGATGCGATTTCGATAAACCCCGTTGAGTTCGAACATCGCTGCTACCTTTTACTCCTGTGCAAATTTGGGCCGCATAGTATCTGTTAAGTGCACGGGGTGCAAATGGGGCCGCGGCCCAGTCAGGCCCCATGCCCGTAAGGGCACTACGCGCCGGCAAGCGCTTCGTCTCAGGGCGCAATCACAAAGGCCGCGCCGTCCCAGGCCACGCTGACCCGGCCGGGCCGGTCGCAGCCGTCGCGGATCAGTTCGAGGCGGCCGTCGCCGTCGGTGTCGCGAATGATCAGATCACCACCGCAGCGCGCGGGCACGTCCAGCAGCGCCGGCTCGCCCGCGGCGGCCGGCAGCGCCCACGTCAGAACCCACGTTGTGCCCGTCTTCTGATCGCGCAGGACGACATCGTCGCCGCCGTCGCCGGTCAGGTCAGCCACCTCGGCCACGTTTACAGCCGCATAGCCGGCCGCGCGCGTGCTCAGGCGACGGTCGAACAGCAGCGCCGGCGGCTGCCCCGCGCCCACGGCCAGCACAGCCACCTCGGTCAGTTCCGGCGCGCCCGGCCCGCCGCCCCAGGCAGCGACCAGCTCGGCCGTCCCGTCGCCGGTCAGGTCGGCGGCGCGCCAGACAAAGGCCCGCGCCGGGCGGCCGCCGGCCCACTGGCGTTGTAATGCCGCCAACGCCGCCGGGCCGCGCGTCTCATAGGCGGCCAGCAACTCGGCCAGCGGCCCCTTGGCCGGCGGCGCGGCGGCGGCCGGGCCACTCATGGCCGGGCCAACTGCGGCCGGGGCGTCCTCCGGCTGGCCGGCGTCGCGGTTCGGCTCGGCCGGATGCGCCAGACGCAGGCCGCCCGGCGCGGGTAGCACCGGCTGGCGGCAGCTATAGCTCAGCGAGAGGCCTTGCCGCTCGCTCTGGATGCCGGCCACGGCCGCGCCGCCGTTGCCGCCGCCAGCCGTCGTCGGGTCCTCATAGAGGAAGACAATGTCGTTGCTCGTCTCGAACAGTTGCACCTCGAACGTCACCCGGTCGCTGCTGTCCGTGCCATAGAGGGGCACGTCGTCCCACTCGACGACGAAGACGCGCGCCGGCGCTTCGCCAACGACGGCCGTCTCCAGCGCGCCGTGGGCGGTCAGGTCCAGGTCGGCCCAATAGGGAGCGATCAGGTCGCCCATGCCGGCCGCCGGGGCCAGGCAGTCGGGCCGGGGCAGCGGATTGTCGGTCGTGAATTGCAGGTTGCCGTTGGTGGACACGTTCACGTCCGTATAGGTCGCGCCGTAGAAGGTGAACGGGAAGGGCAAGGCCAGGGTGATGACGGCGTCGTCGGCCAGCAGGCCGGTGGCGTCGGCGGCGTCGATGGTGGCATAGGCGGCGCCGCCTTCGCAGGTGTAGCCATAGCGATCCGGGCCGGGGCAGAGAGCCACGGCCGGGCCGAAGACGCCCTGCGAGCGCGCCCGCCAGATGATGACGAAAGCAACAAGGAGAACCAGGAACGCCAGAGGAAGCAGTAGCCGCGCGGCACGGATGCGCATAGCGGCGAAGTGTAGCCGATGGACGGCGGGGCGGCAACAGGGGCAACGTGAGTTACAATAGAACGCAGCGCTGCCCACCGTGAGCCTGATATGATCCTGGAAGTCATTCTCATTCTCGTTGCCCTTCACTTGCTGCTCCGGCCGCTGCTGCTCGCCTGGCAGTTCAGCCGGCCGCTGCGCCGCCCCCTGTCCGGGCACACGCCGGCCGATTGGGGCGCGGACTACGAGGACGTGGAGTTCGCCGGCGGCGACGGCGCGCCCTTGCGGGGCTGGTACATCCCCTCGCGCAACGGCACGGCCGTCGTCCTGCTCCACGGCCACGGCGGCAACCGGCTCAGCGTCGCCTTCCACGCCGCGACGCTGGCGCGGGCGGGCTATGGCGTGCTGCTGTTCGACCTGCGCGCCCATGGCCAGAGCGGCGGCCGGCCTTTCTCGCGGGGGGAGCGGGGGGTCGATGACGTGCTGGCGGCGGTGGCCTGGCTGTCGCGCCGCCGCGACGTGCAGGCCCGCGTTGGCGTGCTGGGCATCTCCGTGGGCGGAATGCTGGCCATCCAGGCCGCGGCGCACAATGTCTTCATCCGCGCCGTCATGGCCGATGGGCCGCTCCTGGGCACAATCGACGACCTGCCGCCGCCGCGCGGCTGGTTCGAACGGCTGTGGCGCTTCCCGCGCGAGCGCGGCTACCAGCGGGCCATCGACTGGTTCGCGCCCGGCCCGCGTCCGCCGGCCAACATGCAGGCCCTGGCCCGCCTCGGCGGGCGGCCCGTCCTGCTCATCAGCACCGGTCGCGGCCTGGAGCAGCGGCTAACGCGCCACTTCTTCGCCGCCGCCGCCGAGCCGAAAACGCTCTACGAGATCCCCGACGCCGCCCACGCCATGGGCTGGGTCGTCGCGCCGAAGGCGTATGAGCGGCAGATGCTGGACTTCTTCGGCCACGCTCTGTCATTGGAGGACACCCTGGCGGAAGGCACGCGCATCGACGTGGCCCCGGTGGCGGCCCTGGCCGACGCGCCATCCCCGCCCAGCCCCCGCGCCGTCACTGAGCGCACTGTGCCGCTGCCCGTAGCCATGATGCTCGCCTTCGGCACGATCCCCGTGGCGGCCATGGCCCTGTTCATTCCCTTCCAACTGCGCTGGGGCCTGACGCCTCCGCAACTGCCGGAGCGCTGGCCGGTGACGGCGCTGCTGGCGGTGTTCGCCCTGTTGCTGGGCGGGCTGTTGCTGCGCGAAGCGGTGCTACTGGCCGGCTATCGCTGGATCGGCCGCGTGCCGCGTGGCGCGGCCCGCCTGGCCGCCGGCCATGCTGCCCTCGGCCCGCGCGTGCGCTGCGACGCGCCTGTGCCGGCCCGCGCCTATCGGCTCATCCTGCTATTGCCGACGCTGCTGCTGGGCGTTCTGCCCGGCGTGGCCGCCATCGTCGCTGGCTCGTGGCTGCTGGTGCTGTGGGGGCTGTGGATGATCGTCGCCTGTAGCGGCGACCTGGTTGCCCTTTGGGCCATGCGCGGCCTGCCGCCGGCCACGCCCGTGCGCGCCCACCCCAGCCGCCCCGGCTGCGAAGTGTTATCGCTAGATTCGTGACAAAATATTGACATTTTATGTGCAATCTGATAAGTTTAGGGGGTAATGGTGTGCTCATTGAAAGCGCACCGGGAGCACAATCGACATGACCAAAGAGAAAAAGCTGGCCCCGGGCGACACTGCCCCGGACGGCCGCTGTCTGGACAAAAGCGGGCAGGAGCAGCAGCTATCGACCTTTTGGCAAGAGGGGCCGGTGTTGCTGACCTTCTTGCGGCACTTTGGCTGAATCCACTGCCGCGAATGGCTGGCTCAGTTAGAGCTGCACCGAGAGGAAATTGAAGCGGCCGGGCTGCGCATCGTCGCCCTGGGCCTGGGGGAGCCGAAGCACGCGCGCCAGTTCGGCGACAAGTTGGCCCCCAACGTCGATTGCCTGACGAACGAAGAGCCGGTGCTGCACGCGGCCTTCGGCATCGAGCGGGGCAACCTGCTGCGCATGTTGGCCCCTGATGCCATCCGCGCCGGCGCGCGCGCTGCCTCGCGCGGGCACAGCCAGGGCCAGGCGACGGGCGACAGCCAGCGCTTGCCGGGCACGTTCATCATCGACCGCGACGGCATCGTCCGCTACGCTTACTATGGCAAGTTCGCCGGCGACCAGCCGGAGTTGACGGAGTTGGTGGCGTGGTGGCGGGAGAATGGGGAAATGCAGGGAAGGGCAGAGTAGTCGAAAGTGTGCCCCAGGCATCCGTGTCCCTCTAAAGGCCTATTGCGCTACCTACATTCCTCAAGTACTATTCCGATGATATCCTCCGGTTCTTCGGAAGCCGGGTACGAGGCTGCTTTCGCGGCCTCTGCTGTCATTAAGATAACCGACAAATGAGCATCCAAATCATTGTCGATCTGCCCGACCACATCTATCGCCGTCTTGAATCGCTGGCGCGTCAATCGCAGCGGGATGTGAATGCGGTCATTACCGAGGTGGTTAGCCGTTCCGTCCAGCCGTTTCCGGTGGACGCCAATCGGGCCGCGATGCTGCGCGAGGTGGAGGCGTTTCGGGTGTTGCAGCCGACTTTGTGGCATGACCTCCCCAATGAGCACGTCGCGATTCTGGACGGCAAGCTGGTCGATCACGACGCCGACCCTGTCGCGCTTCTCCAGCGCATACGACGGGATTACCCTGGCCGGACGGTACTCCGCCGCAAAGTGGGGCCGGCCTCGGACCGTGTTTTGCGCTTCCGTTCTCCTCGTCTTTCGCCGCGACCGTGAACCGAATAGACTTCCCGTATGATGAGTCCTATTACCCGGCCACGCCCGTGGTAACAGTAACCGTGGATGGCTACGCCGGGCACCCACCACAACCACTCATTGCGTTAGTCGACTCAGGCGCAGACGGGACGATGCTGCCGGTGGATGTCCTTCAAGCGGTCGGCGCACTCTACGAAGATACGGTGCAGATGCGGGGCGTATTGGGCGAAAGCGAGCAAGTGGATCGGTACACGGTTGCCATTCGGTTGGGATTACTAACTGTCCACGGAATTCAGGCCGTAGCCATACCAACTGGGACGGAAAGCGTTATCGGTCGGGATGTACTCAACAATCTTGTGGTAACCCTCAACGGCCCGGCGTTTACGACACAAGTAGAATCAGACGCATAGCGCGATCTGCTAGATCGCGCTAGCGCGGTGGCGAGCAAATAGCAAGACCAAGTAGCTGTCGGTTATGGGCAGCTGTGCCGCGGCCAGTTCGGGCGCGGCACTTTCATTTACATCCGTGCCCGCGCGCCGGCGATCCACTCGTCCGGGTCAGCAATGGCCGGGGCATGGGTGGCCTCGCGCAGGGCGTCGGGCGTGGCGTTGGCGATGTCGGCGTAAGTGGTGTAGCCGGCAGCGGTCAGGCGTTGGGCAAAGGCCGGCCCGATACCCTTGATCTGGGTCAGGTCGTCGGGCACAACCGCCGCCTCGACCTTCCTGGCCCGCGTCTTGACCTCGGCGACCACTTCTTCGGCCTCGTCCCTGGTCTCGGCGACGACCTCGGCGACTTTCTCCTGGGCCGGCGACACCGCCTCCTCGACCGCGTC
>DAOSMQ010000106.1:0-7170 GCA_035372725.1 Promineifilum sp. (SeqCode) | reverse complement strand
GTCGTTGGGTGGATTGTAGCCGGTTGGATGGCAACGGACGACCGCCGACCACCGCCGACAGACGACAGACTACTGATTTAGCGATCTACTGGCCACTGACCACTCCCCCGATGCACGACACGATTATCATCCTCGACTACGGTTCCCAGTACGCCCAACTGATCGCCCGGCGGGTGCGCGAGGCGAACGTCTATTGCGAGTTGTTGCCCTGGCAGACGCCGGCGGAGACGGTGCTGGCGCTGCGGCCGAAGGGCTTCATCCTCAGCGGCGGGCCGAACAGCGTCTATGACCCCGGCGCGCCAACGCTGCCCGGCTACGTGCTCGATGCGGGAGTGCCGGTGTTGGGCATCTGCTACGGCATGCAGCTGCTGGCCCACCGGCTGGGCGGGCGCGTCGCCCACAGCGACCGGCGCGAGTATGGGCCGGCGGCGCTGGTGGTCGACGAGGCCGGCGAGCCGCTCTTCGCCGGCTGGGGCGCGGGCGACGGCCGGGGCGACCTGGTCTGGATGAGCCACGGCGACAAGGTCGAAGCGCTGCCGCCCGGTTACCGGCCCATCGCCCACAGCGACAACTCCCCCTTCGCCGCCGCGGCCAACGCGCAGCGCGGCCACTACGCCGTGCAGTTCCACCCCGAAGTCGCCCACACGCCGCGCGGCCGGGTGCTGCTGAGCAACTTCGTCCATCGCATTTGCGGCTGCCGGCCCGATTGGACGCCAGCCAACGTGATTGACGCGCAAACGGCGTCCATCCAGCAGCAGGTGGGCGCCGGTCGCGTCGTGCTGGGGCTGAGCGGCGGGATCGATTCGGCCGTGGCCGCGGCGCTCATCCATCGGGCCATTGGCGCGCAGCTAACGTGCATCTTTGTCGATACCGGCCTGTTGCGGCTAGGCGAGGCGACCCAGGTGGTGCAGGCCTTCCAGCAAGAGCAGGGCATCCGCCTGGTGGCGGTCAATGCCGTGGAGGAGTATCTGGAGGCGCTGACCGGCGTCACCGACCCGGAGCAGAAGCGGCGCGTCATCGGCGAGAAGTTCGTGCGCATCTTCGAGCGCGAGGCCCGGCGGCTGGGCCAGATCGACTTTCTGGCCCAGGGGACGATTTACCCGGACGTGATCGAGAGCGCCGGCAAGGGGCGCGGCGCGGCCCACGTCATCAAGACGCACCACAACGTCGGCGGGCTGCCAGACGACATGCAGTTCCAGCTGGTCGAGCCATTGCGGATGCTGTTTAAGGACGAGGTGCGGCGGCTGGGCACGGCGCTGGGGTTGCCAGACAGCCTCGTCTGGCGGCAGCCGTTCCCCGGGCCGGGGCTGGCCGTGCGCTGTCTGGGCGACGTGACCTGGGAGCGGCTGGAACGGCTGCGGGCGGCCGATGCCGTCTTCCTGGAGGAATTGACCGCGGCCGACCTGCTGCGCGAGGGCACGCAACAGGCGTTTGCCGTGCTGCTGCCCGTGCGCAGCGTCGGCGTGATGGGCGACGGCCGGACGTACCAGGAAGTTGTCGCCCTGCGCGCCGTGACAACCGAGGACTTCATGACCGCCGACTGGGCGCGCCTGCCCTATGACCTGCTGGCGCGGGTCAGCCGGCGCATCGTCAACGAAGTGCCCGGCGTCAATCGCGTGGTCTATGACATCACCTCCAAACCGCCAGGAACCATTGAGTGGGAATAAATTGCAACTAACTACTCTTTCCCGCGTACTGGGATTAGTGTAGTATGAGTTTAAGGAGAGTGACATTATGGATTACATGGGTACTCTGCAACGAGCTTGGCGGCTGACATGGGCCAACAAGTGGCTGTGGCTGCTTGGTTTTCTGGCAGCTCTGGGAGGCGGCGTCACTAGCACCTCCAACTATCGTTTCGATTCGAGCAACACGACGCCCAGCCAGATCACGCCGCAGATGGGCATGGCCCTGGCTGGCGGCGCGCTGGTGTTGATGTGCGTCTTCTTCATTATCGGCATCCTCCTGTGGCTGGTCACCCTGGCAGCCAAAGGTGGCTTGATTACCTCGGTCGCCGACCTTGACCGCGGCCAGACATCGAGCTTTGGCCGCGCCTTCCGGCAAGGCTGGCGCAAGGTTCTGCCGCTGGTGGGTATGACGCTGGTGCTGAATGCCGTGATCATCGTCCTGCTGATCATCCTGTTGGTCGGCTTCGCGGGGACGGCGCTGGCCACCCTCGCTGCCGGAGGGAACATGGACAGCAACGCGTTGACCGGTATCCTGGGCACGGCAGGTGTGGTCTTCCTGTGCCTGCTCTGCCTGCTGATTCCGCTGGCAATCGTGATTAACCTGATCTACCCGTTTGCCTACCGGGGCATGATGCTGCGCGACCTGGGCGTGATGGACTCCATCCGCCACGGCTGGCGCGTCCTGCGCGAGAACCTGAGCCACATCCTTTTGCTGGGCCTGCTGTTCTTCGTCATCGGGCTGGTTGTTGGTCTCATCTCCGGGGCTATCGTGGGCCTGCTGGGGCTGAGTACCGGCTTGATCAGTATGATCCTGAACGGCAGCCAGCCAACGACCACGCAGATGGTGGCCGCGGGTCTGGGTTTCCTGGTCACGGCGATCATCTTCGCCATCATCTCGGCCATCATCACCGCCTGGCGCTCGGCGACGTTCACGCTGGCCTATGAGCAGTGGATGGGCCAGGATATGCTCAAGGACACGGCCGCACCGATGCCGCCCGCGCCGCCAGTGGCGCCAATGAGCTAGGCTTCAGGTCTTCACTGTGTCGTCAGGCAGAGCGGTCGCGGAGATCGCTCTGCCTGATTTACTTGGCATTGGGCGACCGCCTCCGGGTTGCCAAGGGAGGGACTTGTGGACTATTCCGGTACGCTGCGTCGCGGTTGGGACATCACCTGGCAGAATAAATGGCTGTTTCTGCTGACACTGTTGCCATTCGCGGTCAGCCTGATCAGCCTGCCTCTGTCGCTGCTCAATGGCGCGGTTGACCCGACGGCCGCGCCGGCAGAGGTAGTGGCATTTGCCGGCCGGTCGCTGCTGCTGGCCTGCGTGAGCCTGATTCTCAGCCTGTTCGCCGCCATCCTGACGCTGGTCACCCACGCCGCCCGCGCGGCCGGCGTGGCGCGGGCGGCGCGTGGCGAGGCCACGGGCTTCGGCCGCTCGTGGGGCGAGGGCTGGCGGGCGCTGCCGCGGCTGTTGGGCCTGGCACTGCTGCTCTACGTCCCACTGATCGTGCTATTCATTGTCGCTTTCCTCGTGGTGCTAGTACCGGTGACAATGGCCTCGCTGTCGGGCGACCCGGGCCAGAGTGGGATCATGGCGGGAATGGGCACTGTGGGCGTGATCCTGTTCTGCTGCCTCTACATCGCTTTCGTACTGGTGCTCATTCTCGTTGGTTGTATCTTCACGTTTGCCGGCCGCGGCATCGTGCTGCGCAACCTGGGCGTGATGGCGTCGCTGCGCCACGGCTGGCAGGTTGTGCGCGAGAACTTCGGGCAGAACATTCTCCTGGCGCTGCCGTTCGGACTAATCTACCTGGTTTTAGGGCTTGTCTTCGGCGCGCTCTTCGTGTTGCTGGCTTTTCCAGATGGCTTCGAAAGCGCCGTCATGACGGGCAATCCAATGATGCTCAATGGGCGAATGTTGCTGGCCTACATCATCTACCTGCTACCCGCCGTCGTGTTGACGACGTGGCAGGGGGCCACGGTGACGCTGGGCTACCTGCACTGGACGGGCAAGGACGTGCTGGGAGCGACGACCACGCCGCCCGACATGCCGCCGGCCGCGCCGCTCATGTAGCTGGGCCTATGCCTATGGCCGCGATTGGCATCGACACCGGCGGCACCTTCACCGACTTCATCTGGCTGGACGAGGCCGGGCAATTGCGGCTGCACAAGGAGCCGAGCACGCCGGCCGACCCGTCGCAAGCCGTGCTGGCCGGGCTGGCCGCGTCCGGCGCGACCACAGCCAGCGTCGTCCACGGCAGCACCGTGGCCACCAACGCCCTCTTGCAGCGCCGCGGCGCGCGCACGGCGCTGATCGCCACGGAGGGCTTTGCCGACGTGCTGGCCATCGGCCGCCAGAACCGCCCCGACCTCTACGCCCTGGTGCCGCAGAAGCCGCCGCCGCTGGTGCCGGCGGCGTGGCGGCTGGAAGCGCGCGAGCGGATCAGCGCCGGCGGCGAGGTGCTTGTGCCGCTGGACGAGGCGGCCCTGGCGGCGGCGCTGACGCGGCTGGACGCGGGCGATGTCGAGTCGGTGGCTGTCTGTTTACTCTTCTCCTTCCTGCGCCCGGAACACGAGCGCCGCATTGGCGCGCTGCTGGCCGAGCGCTTCGGCCCGGCGCTGCACGTCTCGCTGTCGTCCGACATCTTGCCGGAGTACCGCGAATTCGAACGCACGGCAACGACGGTCATCAACGCCTACGTCGCCCCGCTGATGGGCCGCTATCTGACGCGGCTGGCCGGGCGGCTGGCCCCGCGCCGGCTGGCGGTCATGCAGAGCAACGGCGGCGTCATCAGCGCGGCGCTGGCCGGGGCGCAGGCGGCGCGGACGGTTCTTTCCGGGCCAGCCGGCGGCGTGGTCGGGGCGCGCTTTGTGGCCGAGGCGGGCGGCGCGGGCTACGCCGACGTCATCACCTTCGACATGGGCGGCACGAGCACCGACGTGGCCCTCTGTGCCGGCCGCGCGCCAACGACGACCGAGGGCGAGATCGCCGGGCTACCGCTGCGCCTGCCGCTGATCGACATTCACACCGTCGGCGCGGGCGGGGGCAGCCTGGCCTATCTGGACGCGGGCGGGGCGCTGCTGGTCGGCCCGCAGAGCGCCGGGGCGGAGCCGGGGCCGGCCGCCTACCACGCCGACTACGCCGCCTGGCGGGCGGCGCTGGACGGCCACTTCGCCGCCGGCCAGGCCACCGTGACCGACGCCAACCTCGTCCTGGGGCGGCTGGACGCGCGACGCTTCCTCGGCGGGCAGATGGCGCTGCACGAAGGATCAGCGACGCGGGCCGTTGGGGCGCTGGCGGCGGCGCTGGGCGTGCCCGTGGAGCAGGCGGCGCTGGCCGTGGTGCGCGTGGCCAACGCGACGATGGAGCGGGCCATCCGGCGCATCTCCGTCGAGCGCGGCCATGACCCGCGCCGCTTCACGCTGGTGGCCTTTGGCGGCGGCGGGCCGCTGCATGCCTGCGAGTTGGCTGCCGAACTGCGCATTCCGCGCGTCCTCGTGCCCCTGACGCCGGGCGTGCTGTCGGCGCTGGGCATGCTGGTGGCCGCGCCGGCGCGGGACACCTCGCGCACGGTCATGGCCCGGCTCGACGGGCTGACCGCCGGCGACATCGCCGCCGTCTTCGCGCCGCTGATGGCGCAGGCGCGGCGAGAGATGGCCGACGAGGGCCACGACCCGGCGGCGCTGGCGCTGCGGGGGGCGCTGGATTTGCGCTACGCCGGGCAGTCACACGAGTTGACCGTGGCCGCGCCGCTCGACGCCGACGGGGCGGCAATGGCCGCCGCTTTCCACGCCGCCCACACGGCCCGCTATGGCTACGCCCGGCCGGAGGCGGCTGTCGAACTGGTCACGGCGCGGCTGACGGCCACGGCAGCCCACACGCCGCCCGTCCAGCCCTCGTTCGCCGCCGGGCCGCCCGCGGCCGGCGAAGCCCTGGTCGGCCAGCGGGCGGTCTGGTTTGCCGGCGGGCCGGCCGAGAGCGCCCTCTACGACCGCGAGCGGCTGCGGGCCGGCCACCGTCTGGCCGGGCCGGCCGTGGTCTACCAGTATGACACGACGACGCTCATCCCACCTGGCTGGGGGGCCTGGGTCGATGAGTGGTTGAACCTGATTGTGGAACCAGAAGCGGGGCTATAGCGTCTTTACTTTAAATGGGTGATGAGCGCCGCCTCTTTGGCGTCGCTACCAACCTTATAATAGAAAGACTCAGAGTATTTCGCCGCACCACCGTCGCCTTTCCTCACCTCTGCGGCCAGAGACGATTCACGTAAGGAGTAAGCCTGTCCTATGTCCAAGAACCTGAACCGCACGTTGATCCCCCTGCTGGCACTGCTGGGGGGTTTGCTGCTCCTGGCATTGGGGCCAGGAGCGCCACGCGCGGCCGCGGCCGATTCGGCCTGGCGGGCGCGCTACTGGAACAACCGCACACTCTCCGGCGATCCCGTCGTCCAACGGGACGAAGCGGAAATCAACAACGATTGGGGCGGCGGCAAGCCCCATGAACGTATCAACGACGACAACTTCTCGGTGCGCTGGACCCGCGCGGTCGATTTCTCGGCCGGCAATTATCGCTTCACGGCGACGATGGACGACGGCATGCGCGTCTGGATCGACGACCAGCTGCTCATCGACGCCTGGACGGACAGCCAGGTGCGCACGTTGCAGGCCGACCGCGTCCTGACCGGCGGCACGCATAACATCCGCATCGACTATTTCGAGGCGGGCGGCGTGGCCGTGGCCAAGTTCAACTGGCAGCAGGTCGGCGCCGCGCCGGCCGGCGTCTTCACCGCCTGGAAGGGCGAGTACTTCAACAACATGAATCTCAGCGGCCAGCCGTCCTTTCTGCGCGACGACCGCGAGATCAACTTCAACTGGAGCGTCGGCTCGCCGGCGGCGGGCATTGCCGCCGACCAGTTCTCGGTGCGCTGGACGCGCCAGCTCAACTTCCCCGCCGGCACGTATCGCTTTGATGTTTTCGCCGACGACGGCGTGCGGCTGTGGGTCAACAACCAACTCGTCATCGACCAGTGGCAGAACCAGTCCGAGGGGCGCTTCAGCGCCAACGTCACCCTGCCGGCTGGACGATCCCGCTGCGGCTGGAGTACTTCGAGAACCAGGGCCGCGCGGCAGTGAGTCTGTCGTGGAACCCGCCCAGCGGCAGCCCGGTGACGGGCGGCACAGGCGGCGTCGTCTCCACCGGCCTTTGGTTTGGCGAGTACTACAACAACAAGAACTTCATCGGCTCACCGACGTTCACGCGCAACGACGCGGCCATCGATTTCAACTGGGGCGCGGGATCGCCGGGGGCGGGCATCCCCGTCGATGGCTTCGCCGTGCGCTGGACGCGCAACGCGGTCGTGACCGCCGGTAACTACCGCTTTGACGTGTTCTCCGATGACGGCATTCGCGTCTGGGTCAACAACCTGCTGATCATCGACCAGTGGCGCGACCAGCCGGCGGGTAACTTCAGCGCGACCGTCAGCCT
>DAOSMQ010000105.1:0-7180 GCA_035372725.1 Promineifilum sp. (SeqCode) | reverse complement strand
GTCTACGAGGCGCTTGACCCTGACCTGGAGAAGCAGAGCCGGCCCTATGCCTGGTACGTGCGCGTGCCCAACATCCCCGCCTTCCTGCGCCACATCGCGCCGGCGCTGGAGGCGCGCCTGGCCGCCAGCGTCATGGCCGGCCACACGGGCACGACGCGCGTCAACATGTACCGCCAACGCTTCACGCTGGTTTGGGAGGCCGGCCGCCTGCGCGAGGTGGGCGACAACTACGCCCACGACCGGCTGGAAGACGGGGACGCCGCTTTCCCCGATCTGTCGTTCCTGCAAGTACTGTTCGGCTATCGCAGCTTCGAGGAGTTGGTCGCCCACTACGCCGACTGCTACACCGCCGACGCCACGACGCGCGTGCTTTTGCGGGCGCTGTTTCCCAAGCGGCCGTCGCACGTTATCCCGATGGAGTAGGCCGGTCGTGCCTATGCCCACGACCAACCCGATTATGCCCTTCATTGAACGCCAGGGCGCGCTGGTGCTCGATGGCGGGCTGGCCACCGAACTGGAGCGGCGCGGCGCGAACCTCGACGACGCCCTCTGGTCGGCGCGGCTGCTGGCCGACGACCCGGCGCTTATCCGCCAGGTGCATCTCGACTACTATTGGGCCGGGGCCGACTGCTGCACCAGCGCCAGCTACCAGGCTACGGTGCCCGGCTTCGTGACTCGCGGTCTGAGCGCCGGCGCGGCGCGGGCGCTCATCCGGCGCGCCGTCGCGTTGACCAACGAGGCGCGCGACGCCTTCTGGGCCGCGGGGCCGCACGCGCGGCGGCTGCGGCCGCTCGTTGCCGCCAGCGTCGGCCCTTATGGCGCGTACCTGGCCGACGGCTCCGAGTACCGCGGCGATTACGACCTGGACGAAGCCGGGCTACTGGCCTTCCACCGCGAGCGTTGGGCGCTGCTGGCCGGGTGCGGGGCCGACCTGCTGGCTTGCGAGACGTTGCCTTCCTTCGCCGAGGCGCGGGCGCTGGCCCGGTTACTGGCCGAGACGCCAAACACGTGGGCCTGGTTCAGCTTCACTTGCCGTGACGGCGCGTGTATCAGCGACGGCACGCCCATTGGCGAGTGCGCCGCCTATCTGGCGGGGCGGCCGGGTGTGGTCGCCGTCGGCGTCAATTGCACGCCGCCGCATCTTATCCCCGACCTCATCCGGGCCATCAGCGCCGCCACCGACACGCCGATCATCGTCTACCCCAACTCCGGCGAAACCTACGACCCGGCGGCGCGCCGCTGGCGGGGCGAGTCTGCGCCGGCGGAGTTCGGCACGTTCAGCCGCGAGTGGCGCAAGCTGGGCGCGGCCCTCATCGGCGGTTGCTGTCGCACCACGCCGGCCCACGTTCGCCAGATCGGCGACCGCTTCCACAAGGCGACCATATGGCCGACCGACTGAACCGCAAGGCGTACCAACAGACCCTGCCGGGCAAGCGCATCTCCGCCGGCTGCCTGCTGTTCGACGAAGCCGGCCGGCTGCTCATCGTTAAGCCGATCTACAAGGAAGGCTGGGAGATTCCCGGCGGGACGGTGCTGGCCAATGAGTCGCCGCTGGAGGGCTGCATACGCGAGACGGCCGAGGAGTTGGGGTTGGCGCGGCGGCCGCTGCGGTTGTTGGTCGTCGACTATGCCGATGAGACCAAGGATCGCACCGAGAGCCTGAGCTTCATCTTTGACGGCGGCGTACTGTCGTCGGCCGAGGTGGAGGCTATTCGCCTGCCGCCGAAGGAGCTGAGCGAGTATCGCTTCCTGCCGCCGGAGCAGGCAATGGCGCTACTCAATCGCCGTCTGGCGCGACGGGTGCGGCGCTGCCTGGGGGCGCGGGTCAGCGGCACGGTGCTATATCTTGAAGAGGAGAAGTCGCCATGGGCGAGCGAATGAGGCCGGCGCGATGATCTGGGGCGAGTTGGCCGCGCTGGGCACGGCCGTGTGCTGGTCGTTTACAGCCATCTTCTTCAGCTACGCCGGCCGGCGCGTCGGTGCGGATGTGGTGAATCGCAGCCGGTTGCTGTTCGCCTTTCTCTACCTGCTCGTGGCCCACCGCCTGCTGCAAGGCGCGTTCTTGCCCTCCGGTGTCGAGCCGTTTCGCTGGGGATGGCTGGGTGTGTCCAGCCTGCTGGGCCTGGTGCTGGGCGACGCTTTCCTCTTTCGCGCCTACGTGCTCATCGGGCCGCGGCTGTCGATGCTGATGATGTCCACCGTGCCCATCTTCAGCGTCCTCTTCGGCCGGCTGCTCTTCAACGAAGCCATCACCGGGCTGGAGACAGCCGGCATCCTGCTGGCCGTAGCCGGCATCGCCTGGGTCGTGACCGAGGGGCAAAGTAGCGACGAGCCGGCCAACCAACGGCAGCATCGGCGCGGCCTGCTGTTCGCCCTGCTGGGCGCGCTGGGGCAGGTGACCAACCTGGTCGCGGCCCGCTACGCGCTGGTCGGTGACTTCCCGACTCTCTCGGCGACGCTCATTCGCATTGGCATTGCCCTCGTTGTGCTGTGGGGCATGGCCGCCGTGCGCGGGCAAGCCGGGCCAACCTTGCGGCAGTGGCGCGACAGCCGCGCCCTGCGGGCGATCATGGCCGGCGCGATCGTGGGGCCATTCCTGGGCATCTGGCTATCGTTGGTGGCTGTGCAGAACGCCCGCCTGGGCATCGCCTCGACGCTGATGGCCTTGCCGCCAGTCTTGCTCATCCCGCTGGAGTTTGCTGCCTTCCGGCAGCGGGTTAGCCGGCGAGGGATTGCCGGCACGGCGGTGGCCCTGGCGGGCGTGGCCCTGCTGTTCTGGCGCTAGGGCGCAGTGGCGATGAGCGTCTGCACCAGGCCGCGGGCGTGGTTGGAGCTATGGTCGAGACGGAAGCCGGCCGCGGCAACCGTGGCTGCCGTCTCTCGATTGAGGTGGCACTCGCCTTGCAGCGCGAACCACAAGGGGTGGAGCCAGTCCGTCAGGCGGCGTGTCAGGGGCGTTTGGCCGCGGACGTGTTCGAGCAAGAGCAGCCGCCCGCCCGGCCGCAGGACGCGCCGCACCTCGGCCAGCACCGTCACCGGGTCGCGCAGGCTGCAAAAGACGAGCGTGCCCACGACGGTATCGAACGCGCCGGCGGGGAAGGGCAGGCTGTGGGCGTCGGCCGCGGCTACGGCCACGTTGGCGCCGTACCCCTTGCGCGTCGTCGCGGTCAGGCGCTTTGGTCGCAACTCAATGGCCGTCACCGCCGTCCCCGGCGCGTAGAAGGGCAGGTTGGCCCCCGTGCCCACGCCGATCTCCAGCACGACGCCGCGTGCCTCCGCCAGCAACCTCTGGCGCAACTGTCCCAGGCTGGCGTGCTCCAGCAGCCACATGCCCTGGTCATAGCGGCGCGCGTCCATCAAGTCCATTCTGCTCATGCGCGCCATTATGCCCGCCGGGGCAGTACGGGGCAATCTGTGGCGCGATTCTCCCGAATCGCGGGCTTGGGCGCGACAGCGACCCGCGATTCGGGAGAATCGCGCCACGTTGGGTGGCGGTCTGAACAAGGGGGAAGGCGCGGCGGGCGCGAGCCGCCGCGCCTGAAGATCACTGAAGACCGAGGCGGGCGGCCGCCTGTTGGCACAGCCCCGCGCCGCCGGCGGCAAGCCACTGGTCGAGCGTCTCGCTGCTGGCCGACCCGGACACGGCGTCCTGATAGATGCCCGTGCTCCAGGTGTAGTAGCGCTGCGTCTCGCTGGGCCAGGCCGCCCAGCCCTTGGCCGCCGTGCCGTGGCCGCCGTTATAGCCGGCGAAGCTCAGGCCGGTGTCGCCGCCGGTCAGTTGCATGCCCTGGGCTAGATAGGCCATGCCGCGGCGAGCATTGGTGTCCGGGTCTTGCATATTCTCACCGGCGCTGAAGTGGAAGGGCATGACCTGGAAGAGGCCCTGCGCGCCGGAGCCAGAGACCGCGTTGGGGTCGCCGCACGATTCGATCTGCATGACCGTCGCGGCCATGTTGGGGTCGAGGCCGAACTCGGCCGCCCAGGCGACGATTTGCGGCGCCCAGTGCTGCACCTCGCGCGTGAAAAGCGGGGCAATGCCGCCGGTCGCGGCCGGTTCCATCGGCACGGGCGCGGCTTGCTCGGCGGTCTGTTGGCTGGTTGTGTCCACCGCCACGCTATTCAGCCCACCCATGCGGATGGCCCACATGGCAAAGACCACGACAAAGGCCAGCGACGCGCCCAGCACCAGCAGCATGCGCTGTTGCACGGCGGCCATGGGATCATCGGCGGCCTGCGACCGTGGCCACGGGAGGTAGGGATCGTCGTCTGGCTGCGTCAAGGGCGAATCAACGTAATAGATGGGTGTTTCTTGATACGCCGTCATAGTCTACCGCCGTTTCCTCGCGTTACCTAATACCAATACAAGCGAATGGAGTGGCCCAGAAGAGTGGCCCCCGAAGAGTGGCCCCTAGTTGCCGTTCTTGCCCTGGGCGCGCATGTTGCCGGGGGCGCGCTGAATGCCGTTGCCGGGCATGGGCGGACGCTTTTGGATGTGGGACGTCGGCCGCAGCGCGCCATTGGGGTTGGTCTTTGGCGTGGGCGGCGGGCCGACAATGGGATCATCAACCGGTTCATAGGTCACTGTGGGCGCGGCTGGCGGCGTTGGGCGGGCCGGGGTGGCCATGCGGGGCTTGGGCGCGGGCGGGGTGGCTATCTGCGGCTCCGGGCGGGCGGCGCGCGCAGGTTGCGCCACCGGTTGCGGCGACGACCGGCGAGCGGCCTTGCTCTCGCCGGCGCGAGCCTGGTCGAAGACATCTTCGCCAGCTACGGAGAACGCGCCGATGAAGAGGATGCGCGTCAGCCAGACTAGCATGGCCACGAAGATGGGCACATAGCGCAGCAGCGTCGCGCGGCTGAGCACTTCGTTGCCGAAGTCGTGGCCCAGCAGCGTCAGCGACACGGCCCACCAGGTCATGACCGCGTTGGCGATCGTGCCCAGGAACCAGGCCCCCGTCAGGAACCAGACGGCGCGCGGCTCTTCCGCGCCGCGCTGCGGCGTGAAGATGCGTACCAGTCCGGCAAAGTCGATGGCGCAGAAGGCGATGGCCAAAATCGATGCCCACAGGACACCGACGAAGCGCACATCACCCAACAAGTTGCTCAGCGCGTACTGGGTCGTGTCGAAGTTGAAGATCTCGAACGCAATCAGGGCTACGCCGAGGATGACGGCGATGACCATCTTGCGCGAGACGGTTCCGCCCTGGCCCAACAGTTGGACATCTCTCAAATTGCCTGTTTCCTTGAACATCTCGCTTTTCCCTCTCGTCGGTCTGGTATGATCGTCTGACTACTGCTGCACACGCCGCCATTGCCGGTGATAGAACAGGCGTTCTACGCTACGCATCATAGCACAAATGTTCGCCCCAGGTCAATACGCATAGTCCCCAATCCGCGACCGACCAGGGATGATGTATAATCCCACTATGGCCCTCATTTTGACCCATGAGAAGACGGATTTCGACGCTGTTGCCTCCATGCTGGGCGCGAAAAAGCTCTTCCCGGCGGCCGTGGCCCTCTTGCCCCACCACGTCAACCGCAACGTGCAGCAGTTCCTCAATCTTTACTGGGACGCGCTGCCCTTTGTGCGCGCCGATGACTGGCGACGACGCCAGGTCGATAGCGTCATCCTGGTCGATACGCAGGCGTTGAGTAATGTGCGAGGGTTGACGTCGCAGCCGGTTGTTCACGTTATCGACCACCACATGGGCCAGCCAGCCAAGCCGGGCTGGACCTACGAGGTCGAGCCGCTGGGGGCAACAACGACGCTGCTGGTGGAGCGGCTGCAAGAGCGCGGGCTGGTGTTGGCTCCCGAGGAGGCGACACTGCTACTGTTGGGCATCTACGAGGACAGCGGCGGTCTGACCTACGACACAACGACGGTCCGCGACGTCCGCGCCACGGCCTGGCTGCTGGAGCAGGGGGCGCAGCTCAACGTTGCCCGTCGCTTTCTGAACCCGGCACTATCTGAAGCGCAGCAGCAGCTCTATGACCTGCTCTTGCACAATTTACAGTGGGAGCGCGTCGAGGAGCGGCCCATCGCTCTGGCCGCGACCGTGGCTCCCTATGGCTTCAACGACGAAATCTCCTCTGTGGCCCACCGTCTGCGCGAGACGCTGACGCCCGATGGTCTGTTCGTGCTGGTACGCGTTGGCGACGGCGTTCAACTGGTCGCCCGTAGCTCAGTCGATGAAATTGATGTCGGGTTGGTGGCACGCGAGCTGGGCGGCGGCGGCCACAGCCGGGCGGCGGCGGCGATGATCGTCGGCGGGCGGCTGCCGGAGGTGGTGCAGCGGGTGCGCGCGGCGTTGCCCCGCGCGGTGCAGCCAACCACACGGGTCGCCGCGGTAATGTCCTATGGCGTTCTGACCATACCGACGACGACGCGCATCGGCGACGTAGCCGCGCTAATGCAGAAGCATGGTCACGAGGGCTATCCCGTCGTCGATGAACGCCAGGGGCGCGTCGTCGGGCTGGTGACGCGGCGGGCCGTGGACCGGGCGATGAGCCTGGAGATGGGCGGCCAGGCAGTCAGTCGTATCATGCGCGCTGGCAACATCACTGTGCAGCCGTCTGACTCCATCGAGCACGTCCAGCAGCTCATGGCCGCCGAGGGCTGGGGGCAAATCCCTGTCTTGCCCGACGCCGCTGGGGATGGTAACGAGCGGCCCATCGGCATCGTCACGCGCACCGACCTGCTGAACGCTCTCTTTAAGTCGCCGCCAGAAGCGTTGGAAACCGACCTGCGCGAATTGTTGGTCGAGGTTTTTTCACCGGAGTTGTGGGCGCTGGTGCTGGTGGCCAGCGAGGCGGCGGCGCAGCTGAAGATGCCCATCTACTTCGTTGGTGGGCTGGTGCGCGACCTGCTGCTGGGTAAGCCGCCAACCGATCTGGACATCGTTGTCGAGGGGGATGCCATTGCTCTGGTGGGGGCGCTGCGCGACCGCTTCGGCGGCCAGCTGCATAGCCACGGGCGCTTTGGCACGGCCAAGTGGTCGCTGTCGCCGGAGGTCTACGGGGCCATCGCCGCCGCGGCCGAGAGCCGGGGCGCGGCCGTGGCAGGCCACCCCGGCGTGGGGCTGCTGGCCCCGCCACAAATCGACTTTGTGACCGCGCGCAAGGAGTTCTACAGCCGGCCCACGGTATTGCCAGACGTTGAGCCAGGGTCGATCAAGCTCGACCT
>DAOSMQ010000104.1:0-7186 GCA_035372725.1 Promineifilum sp. (SeqCode) | reverse complement strand
GCGGCGGGAATGGCCAGCACGGTCGTGTAGTAGTCATCGACCGGGCCACTGCCCAGGTCGGTCTGGAAGGCCCCGCTTTCGCTCTGGAAGCGCAACAGCGCGTCCAGCGGCGACTGCCCGTCGCTGGCCCAGCGCGACGCGGCATCGGCCGGGTCTTCACCCAGGGCGACAATCGCCTGGATGACCAGCGCGGTGCTGCTGGCGCTGGTGGGCAGGCCCGCGCCATAAGCCCAGCCGCCCCCGTCCGCCTGCGCCCCGGCCAGAAAGTCGGCCGCGGCGGCGATGGAGGCATCTCCGGCCGAGCGCCCCGCGGCCAGCAGGGCCATGATGGCCATCGCCGTCGCGTCGGCGTTGCCGGCTGTGCCAAAGCCATCGTCCCACGAACCGTCGGCCGCCTGCAAGTTCTCCAGCCAGGCCACGGATTCCGCGGGAATTGTCTCCCCCGCCGCGGCCAGGCCCAGGACTGCCAGCGAGTGGTTGAAGGCGTCGGGCGCGCCGAACGAACCCGCCTCATCCATCATTCCCGCCAGCGCGGCCACGTAGTCGACGCCGGCGAAGTCGCGCGGATCGGCTCCGGCGGCATCCAGCGCCAGCACCAGCTTGCCCAGTTGCCCGCCGCCCTCGCCGGCCGTGGCCTCCAGGGCGGTGCCATTGGCCCGCAGATAGGCCAGCGCCGGCTCCGTATCAACCCTGGCGGCGGCCAGCGCCAGCAGCGCGTCCAGCGTACCCGCGGGGTCGGACGGGGCCGCGTTCGCGCCCGCGCTGAAGCTGGTGTAGCCGCCATCGTCGTTCTGATGGTTGGCCACCAGCCACTCGGCCGCCCTTGCGGCGGCCGCATCTCCCGGCCCGCTCGCCGGCGCGTCCTCACTGACCATAGAACAGCCAACGGCCGCCAGCAAAGCCAACAGCAGCAGAGCGCCGTATCCCACTCGTCGTGTCATCATCGTCATCTTCTTCCCTCTTCCGCCCGGGCACAAACCGCCGTTCATAGGCGCGCGGCCGCCGGGCGCTTAAGTTGGTCACAGGACGAGACGCTGGGAACAAAAACTCGATGCGTGGGCATCGAGTCGAGGTTAAGCCGGATAACCAATCTCCACGAAGTTCCCAACCCTTATCCACGAGGGCAGAAACGCATCTCAGGATGTCGACCTGGCTTATCGACCGGCGGGTGGCCGGCCGAATCACAGTTGCGGGTACAGCACTGGCCTTGTCTTGCGCAAACAAGACGCACCAGTTTCGCGATTACGCCCTGCCTTCCGGGGCTGGGGCGACCTGAGACGGGTTTGCCTATGCAGTTGTGAGGGTATTCTATCAGGCGAGATCGGGCGGAGCAACCAGTGTGGCCGGCCGCGCCCCAACGTAAAGCAGGTGGTCGGCCGCGCCATAGAGCGCTGGCTCGCGGCCGAGGCGATAGTTCAGCGCCAGCCACGCCTCCCACGCCGCCCCTTCCAGAGCGTTGACCGTCTCTTCATGCCCGGCGATAATGCCCTCAAGGCCCAGCAAGTCCAGCATCTGAAAGCCGCCGGCCTCCATCAACGGGGCGATCTCCTCCGGCCGGGCGAAGTAGGAATCGGGGAAGCCGCTCGACTCGTAGGCCGGGTTGAGGCCCTCCTCCAGCAGTTGCCGGAAGCGTTCTGCGTTGTCGATGATCCACTGCGGCGAGTGGATAGCCACGTCGCGCAGGGGAGCAAAGCGGGTGATAAACGCGGCGAAAACCAGACCGCCCGGCCGCAAAACGCGATACGCCTCGCGCACGGCCGCCAGCCGGCCGGCCGCGTCCAGCAGGTGATAGAGCGGCCCCATTAGCAGGACGGCGTCGAATTGCCCGGTGTAATCCTCCGGCAGCGCCGTCGCCTCCCCCCACACCGGCGGCAGCAAGTAGATGCCCTCGCGCGTGGCCATCTCCAGGGCCAGGTCGAGGCTCTTGCGCGACAGGTCGAGCAAGGTAACGCGATATCCCTGCCGTGTCAGATGCAGCGCATAGCGGCCCGGCCCGCTGCCAACGTCGAGGATTTGCCCCGGCGGCGGCGGCAGATGCTCCGCCAGGACGCGCGCGGTGACGGCGAACTCCGTCCGGTGGCGATCCAGGCGCTCCCATTCCCGCGCCGGATCGCTGTCGTAATGGGCCTCAACCGCGTTCATCGCCATTCGAACTTGTAGCGCACGCCCTCCGTGCCGCGGATTTCCCGCCAGCCAAAGTGCTTCAGCACCACATCATCGCGCCGGCCGAAGGCGCGCAGGCGCTCGGCCATCACCTCAGAGGCATAGGCGGCGGCCTCGTCAAAGACCTCCACCGGCGACAGTCCCAGCTTGCGGGCGCAGTGGTGGAAGACGGCCAGCGACACATCCACGTCGCGCCGGGCCGGAATGACGTAGTTGGCGATGACACTGCCCAGCAGCCCCAGTCGCAGCCACTCCGGCTCCTCGCGCCGCACGGCCAGCGTCGCCGCGCGATGGCCGAACAAGCCCAACAGCGCCCGCTCCCTGTCCGTCAGCGCGGCCATGAAGCGGTCGCGATCGGCCGCGGGCAGGGCCGCGACCGCGCCGACGATGGCCATCAGTTGCTCGTCCGGCGGCGCGGGCAGCGGCTGCTGGTGGTAGTCGATGGCCGTCATGCCCGCCAGCGCGGCCCGGGCGCTGTCCACGTAGGCGCGCAGGGCGCGGCCGTTGGCCGAGAGCACGGCGTTGCCGCTCATTCGCTGATCAGGCTCCGGCCGGTCATCTCCGGCGGCGGCTGGATGCCCATCAAGTGCAAGATGGTTGGCGAGACATCGGCCAGGATTCCGCGCGGGCGCAGATCGTAGTATTGGTCGCCGATGACGAACAGGGCCACCGGCTGCGTCGTGTGGTAGGTGTGCGGCTCGCCCGTCACCTCATTGACCATGCGCTCGCAGTTGCCGTGGTCGGCGGTGACGATGGCCACACCACCCTTGGCGTTGATGGCCGCCACCAGCCGCCCGGCGCACTCGTCCACTGTCTCCACCGCCTTGATAGCCGCCGACAGGACACCGGTGTGGCCGACCATATCGGGGTTGGCGAAGTTGACCAGGATAAAGTCGTCGTCGTGGTCGCGCACGCGCGCGATGACCTTCTCCACCAGCGGCCGGGCGCTCATCTCCGGTTGGAGATCATACGTGGCCACCTTGGGCGACGGTTCCAGATGGCGCTCCTCGCCCTCGAAGGGCGTCTCGCGCCCGCCGTTGAAGAAGTAGGTCACGTGGGCATACTTCTCCGTCTCGGCGGCGTGGAACTGGTGGCAGCCCTGCTTGCTCAGCACCTCGGCCAGGGGGTTGGTAATGTCCACTTCCGGGAAGATGATCTTCACTGGCAAGTTGGCCTCATAGGAGGTCATTGTCAGCACGTCCAGGTCGGGGATGAAGTTGCGCTCGAAGCCCACAAAGTCCGGCGCGGTGAACGTGGTGACGATCTGGCGCATGCGGTCGGCGCGGAAGTTGTAGAAAATAACTGCGTCGCCCGGCTCGATGAGGACGTTACGCTGGCCGACGTCAATGGCCACGGGCAGCACGAACTCGTCGGTGACACCGGCGGCATAGGACTCGCGCAGGGCGGTACTGAGCGATGGAGCCGTGCGCGGCGCGCCGCCCTCCTCGCCGCGGTAGCCCTCATGCAGGGCTATCACGCGGTAGCCCAGTTCCGTCCGCGCCCAGCGTTTGTCGCGGTCCATCGTGTAGTAGCGGCCGCCGACCGAGGCGACGATACCCGGATGCTGGGAGAGATACGCTTCCAGTGTTAGGGCGTAGCCGAGGGCGCTTTCCGGCGGCGTGTCGCGGCCGTCGCTGATGATGTGGATGATCGGTTCGACGCCGGCGCGCTCGGCCATCTGCAAGAGCGCGTAGAGGTGCTTGCTGTGGCTATGCACGCCACCCTCGCCAAAGAGGCCGATGAGATGCAGCTTGCCCCGGCGATTTTTGACGCCTTCCAGCGCGGCCAGCAAGGTCTCGTTCTCGGCAAACGTGCCCCGCTCAATGGCCAGGTTAATGCGTGTCAGGTCCTGGTAAATAATGCGACCCGCGCCCAGATTCAGGTGGCCAACTTCGGAGTTGCCCATCTGCCCGTCGGGCAAGCCCACCGCTTCGCCCGAGGCATCGACGACCGAACGTTCCAATTCGCGCGTCCAACGGTCGTAATTGGGCTTATTGGCCTGCACGACGGCATTGCCGTGCTCCATTTCGCGGATGCCCCAGCCATCGAGGATGATCAGGGCGACGGGTCTATACTCTTTCATGATCGCTACGCTCCTCGGCAGCCGCTCACCCGGCCGCCAAATAAAAAACGGCAGAGCTGCCGCCTGCCGTTTTTGAACCAGCTCCTCAGGTTGGACTCGAACCAACAACATTGCGGTTAACAGCCGCACGCTCTGCCATTGAGCTACTGAGGAACATCGAACCCGGATTATAGCTTCTGTAGCTGCGGTGTCAAGCCAAAATGAGCGCGTCTGGCCCGGCGCGCTCCCCCGGCGGCCAAGTGAAAATGCGCCAAAATCGCCGCGGCCTGCTTTCGACAAATTGCACAAAGCGTGTTTAATAGGCGCACACGGAGAGGTACATATGACGATCGCGATGATTGTGCATGGTGGCGCGGGCGCGTGGTCAAGGTCTGGAGATCGCCTGGAAGAAGCGCGCCGCGCCTGCACGGCGGCGGCCGCCGCCGGCCGCGACATCCTCCTGCGGGGCGGGTCGGCGCTGGACGCCGTCGAGGCCGCGGTGATGCTTCTGGAGGATTGCCCCGCGCTCGACGCTGGGCGCGGCAGCTACCCCAACTCCGAGGGCTTCGTCGAGATGGACGCGCTCATCATGGACGGTCGCGATCTGCGCATGGGGGCGATCGCTGCCATCCAGCGCGTACGTCATCCCGTGGCTCTGGCCCGCCGGGTAATGGCCGACAGCGGCCACAACTTCCTCGTCGCCGCCGGCGCGGACGTGTTCGCCGACAGCATTGGTTTCCCGCGCTGCGACGTAAGCGAGTTGTTGGTAGAGCCTGCGCCGGCCGCCAGTGACGGCTCCGGGCCACTGGGCGACACTGTCGGGGCCGTGGCCATCGACAGCGACGGCAATGTCGCCGCCGCCACTTCCACCGGCGGCACGGCCAACAAGCGCCCCGGCCGCGTCGGCGACAGCCCCCTTGTCGGCTGCGGCGCGTATGCCGACAACTGGACGGCCGGCGTCAGTGCTACCGGCTACGGCGAGGCGCTCATGCGCGTGGTCATCAGCAAACGCGTCTGCGACCTGGTCGGCGCGGGGCTGTCCGCCGCGGCGGCCTGCGAGGCAGCCATCCGCCTGCTGGAAGAACGCACCGGCGGCGACGGCGGCCTGATCGCCATTGACGCCCGCGGTCAGGTTGGCTGGGCATCTAACACCGAGGCCATGCCCTATGCCTACGGGATCGACGACCAGCCCATCGTCGCCGGCGTCTAAAGCCAGGGCAGCACAACCAAAAATGGCGCGCCGCGCGGCGCGCCCGACAAAAGGGACAGGGAGATCAACATGAACAACCAGAACCAGAAAGACAGTCCATTTGCCGCGATCTTGCGCGGAGAAGCGCCGGGAACGGTCATCGCTCGCAACGACGACCTGGAGTTTGCCATCATCGCCAGCATCGAGCCGGAAGCGGCTGTCCACTGGATCGCCGTGCCCTATGAGGCGGGACAAACGACGGAGATGATGGAACGCGCCAACCGCGAGCGCTTTCTCCAACTGGTCGACTACGCCATTGATGAGACCCGGGCGCGCGTGGCCGACTATCCGGCGTTGGGCTACGGCTTCACCATTAAGTTCCATCTGGGGGCCTACGAAACTATCCCGCACGCCAAGCTGCACATCCTGTCGAAGGAGTAGCATAGCCAGCCTGGGCCAGACCTGACAGGTCTGGCCCAGGCAGGACGCGACCGATGAAGGTTAAGGCGGCGGTCTTTTACGAGCCGGGCCTCCCCTTTGCCGTGGAGACCCTGGATTTGGCCCCGCCGGGCGCGGGCGAGGCCCTGGTGCGCGTCGCTGCGGCGGGCGTCTGCCACAGCGACTGGCACCTCATGACCGGAGCCACGCGCCACGCCACGCCCGTCGTGCCCGGCCATGAGGGCGCGGGCGTGGTCGTTGCCGTTGGGCCGGGCGTGGCCCGCGTCGCCGTGGGCGACCATGTGGCTCTCAGTTGGGCGCCCAGTTGTGGCGCGTGCTTCTACTGCCTGCACAACCGCCCCAGCCTGTGTGAAACCTACATCGCGCCGCTCTGGGCTGGAACCATGCTCGACGGGACGACACGCCTCACCCAAAACGGCCGCCCGGTCTACCACTTCAGCGCCCTGGCCTGCTTCGCTGAGTACACCGTCGTGCCGGAGGTCTGTTGTGTCCCGCTGGGCGCGGACATTCCCCTGACCGTGGCCGCGCTCATCGGCTGCGCCGTCACCACCGGCGTCGGCGCGGCGCTGAACACGGCCCAAGTCCGGCCAGGCAGTAGCGTGGTTGTCTTTGGCGCCGGCGGCGTCGGCCTAAGCGTCATCATGGGGGCCAGGCTGGCCGGCGCGAGCCGCATTATCGCCGTGGACGCGCACAAGGCCAAGGGCGACATGGCCCGGGCCTTCGGCGCGACCGACTTTCTCATGGCCGGGCCTGACACCGTGCGCGCCATCCAGAACCTGACTCAGGGGCGCGGCGCGGATACTGTCTTCGAGGCTATCGGCCTGCCGGCCGTGCAGGAGATGTGTTTGGCGGCGGCGCGGCCGGGCGGGCTGGTCGTTCTGGCCGGCATCTCACCGATGGGCAGCGCCACCAATCTGCCCGGCGCGCTCATCACCCGGCAGGAGAAGACCGTCACCGGCTGCTACTACGGCAGCGCCAACCCGGCCCGCGACTTTCCGCTCTACGCCGATCTCTACCGGCGCGGTCGGCTTGATCTCGACCGGCTCATCTCGCGCACTTACCCTCTAGAGGCCATCAACGCAGCCTACGCCGATATGCTCGGCGGGGAGATCGCCCGCGGACTGATCGTCTTCCCATGAGCACCGCCTACACGCTGCGCCCGGCCACGCTGGCCGACTTCGACTTTCTGTTCGCCCTGCATAGCGCGGCCATGCGGGCCTACATCGAGCCGATCTGGGGGTGGCATGAGGACTGGCAGCTGGACTACTTCCGCGAGAAGTTCGACAGCCGGCAGCGCCAGATCATTCAGGTCG
>DAOSMQ010000103.1:1191-7191 GCA_035372725.1 Promineifilum sp. (SeqCode) | reverse complement strand
GCCGAGGCCGCGGCCGCGGCGATGGGCATGGACCCGCTGCGGCGGCAACTTCAGGCGGCGACGGCTATATCTCTGCGCGCCCTGGGCCGCAACGCCGAGGCCGAGCAGCAGCAAGCCGCGGCGCGGGCTACGGCCAACGCCATCGCCGCGCGCATCGGCGACGAGACGCTGCGCCGGGAATACCTGAGCGCCATCGAGGGGCGACAGCTTCTGCTGGCGCAGCCGTAGCCGCTCGCTATCGACCAACAATCGCCGGGGCAAAGGCGCGCCAGGCCTCTGGCGTGGGCGACGGCCGCGGCGTGCGCGTTGGCCGGCGCGTGGGGCGCGGCGTGGCGGTGATGGTGGGCGTTGGCCCGCGGGTGGGCGTGCCCGTCATCGTGGGCGTCGGCGTCCAGGTAGGCGTCGCCGTCGGGGTGGAGGTCATTGTGGGCGAGGGGGTCGTTGTCGGCGACGGTGTTGCTGTGGGCGGGTCGGTGGGCGTTGGCGACGGGGTCGCTGTCGCCGTTGGCAAAGCGCACGTGTTGCGAAAGTTGGCCGCTGTCAGTCTGGCCCCGTTCATCGAGCGGACAATGTCAGCGGCATTGGCCGGGTCGGTTTCGTAATCGACGCCCGTCGGCTCGCCCAGATACCACACGTCCGGGTTGGCCCAGAAGTTGAGGCGCGGGCAGCCGTCGGTGCAGTCGTAGGACATGATGTCGCGGAAAGCCTCGCTGGGCGCTTGGTAGCCGTAGGAGTAGGGGAAGAGTACGCCGCCAGTGTGGTGCGCTCGGTCGTGGGCGTTGCCGAGGTTGTGGCCCATCTCGTGGGCCAACGTCAGCCCACCGCAAACGTAGTCGCCGGGATAATCAAGCGCGGTCACGCCAAAGGCCTGGCTGGCGAAAGCGCTGTCCAGCGCCATCATCTGGTAGGCCAGGCCGCACTTGCCGCCGTTGCCCTGGGCCACCAGCAGGGCGACCAGATCGGCCCGGGCGGCGTCGCGCGCGGCGTGGACGGCATCCAGCAGGCCGTCGGCCGGGGCCGTCAGGGCGGCCAGATCGATCGATAGGTCGCCCGACTCGGCATAGTCCACCGCCAGCGTGCCTACCAATCGCCAGGTGAACGGCGCGGCGCTGAATTCGTTGGCCGTGTTCATGTCGCTGATACGCTGGTTGATGAGCGCCGTCAGCGCGTCATTGCCGCCGTTCTCGGCGCTGGCCGTGGCCGTGTAGGCCACCAGCACATCGATCACCGTGCCGTCGTCTTCACAGACGGCCGCCGCCGGCGCCTCCGCAAGCGGGAGCGCCGCGCCGGCCGGCGGGAAAACCACGTCGGAGCCGCCCGGCTCGCGCGCCGCCGGGTCCAGCTCATAAACCATGTGCCCTCCGGCCGGGTTGGGGCGAATGACCAGCCACTCGCGCCCCTGCCGGAAGACGCTGCCGGCTACAACACCGTTTAGCACCGACAGGGTGACGTAGCTGCCCGCCTGGCCGTCCAGCCGGCCGACCCACACATAGCCGCCGCCAACCGGCCGGTCGACGCGCAGCCTTGTCGCCGCCAGCGTCAGTCCCTCGAACGGGTTGAGCCGAAGCTCATTCGTGTCGGGCGACAGAGCGGCCCAGTTGATGTCCACCGCGCGACTGCGCAGGGCAGGGACGGATGGCGCGCCCGACCGCGCTGCCCGCGGTAGGAACAAGTCGTTGCTGCCCCGCGCAACGAGCGGGCCACCCAGCACGAGAACGAGAAAGAACGTGGCAACCAGCAGGCTTTTCAGCCGGCTCCCCGGCAGCCGAGGCGAGCGTCCTACGGTGTCGAAATGTCCTTTGGTCATGACGGGTCTGGCGTCTCCGAGCCGGGCGTTTTGGCCGCGGCAAGTTTACCACGCGCCGCCGCCACGCAAGAAAGGCTACACTGTCAGAGATAGGCGCTCTCAGCAACCGCTAGGCTCCCTCTCATTTTACAAAGCACGACGACCTGACAGGTAGGCAGCCTACCTGTCAGGTCGCCCGCCGCGACTTGGCGCGCCGCAAGCCATGTTACAATCCAGAAGGTACCGGGGCCATCTGCGTGTCGCCGGCCGCCGAGCTGCCCAATGAAACGCATTGCCTGTCTCCTATTCCTGCTTAGCCTTTTACTCATCGCCTGTTCCGGCAGGACGCCAGAAGACGAGCGCCAGCCAACGATTCCGTTAACGGCCTGTCGCCTGAGCGGCGGTGTGGATGCCCAATGCGGCCAGTTGCTCGTCTATGAAGATCGCGCCGCCGCGGCCGGCCGGCAGATATCGCTCAACATCGCCGTTTTGCCGGCCACGGGCAGCAGCAACGTCGTCGCGGATGATCCTCTCTTTCTGCTGGCCGGCGGCCCCGGCCAGGCGGCCACCGAGACGTATCCTCTGGCCGCGTCGCTGTTTGCCGACGTCAACCGCAACCGTGACATCGTTCTTGTCGATCAGCGCGGCACGGGCGAATCGAATGGCCTGAACTGCGCCGTGCTGGAAGATGAGACCCTGCCGGCCGACCTGCCCGATGATGAGCAGATCGCCTTGCTCGACCAGTGTCGCCTCGACCTGGGCGAGCGGGCCGACCTGAGCCTCTACACGACCGACGCCTTCGTGGCCGACCTCGACGACGTGCGCGCCGCGCTGGACTATGACACCATCAATCTCTATGGCGCGTCCTACGGCACGCGCGCGGCCCTCACTTACATGCGCCGCTTCCCGGAGCGCGTCCGCAGCGTTGTCCTCGATTCCGTGGTCGGGCCGGAGCTGGTGCTTTTCCTGCAAATGCCTCAGGACGGCCAGCGGGCGCTCGACCTGCTTTTCGACCGCTGCGCCGCCGACGACGCCTGCAACGAAGCCTTCCCCAACTTCCGCGCCGAGTATGAGGCCGTGCTGGCCCGGCTGGCGACGCCGCAGCCGGTCACCGTGGCTGACCCGCTGTCGAACAAGCCGCTGGCGTTCCAGCTAGACCGCGACTTTCTCTCGCAACTGGTCTTCAACAGCCTCTATAGCGCCGAGTTCCAGGGGCTGCTGCCGCTGCTGATCCACCATGCGCATGAGACGGGCGACTATGCGCCCCTCATCGTGCAGGGCCTGGCCATCACGTCGAGCGCCAGCCTTTATCCCGGCTTGCTCTACGCCGTCACCTGCTCGGAAGACGCGCCGCTGATCGACCCGGCCGAGGCCGAGAGCATCCGCGCCGGAACGAGCTTCGGCGACTTCGCCGCGCGCTTCCAGACCATCTGCGCCAACTGGCCGCGGGCGGACATCGCCGCCGACTTCCGCGACCCGCTGCAAAGCGACATCCCGACGCTGCTGCTGTCCGGTGGGGCCGACCCGGTGACGCCGCCGGAGTATGCCGCGCAGGTCGCCGCCGGGCTGAGCAATAGCCGTCACATCGTCGTGCCCGGCTTCGGCCACGGGGTCATCGGACTAGGCTGTATGCCCAGTCTGGTGGCCGAGTTTGTGCGCGCCACTGACCCGGCCGCGCTCGACGCCACCTGCCTTGATGTCCTGCAACCGCCGCCGTTCTTCGTCTCGTTTGCCGGACCGCAGCCCTAGCTTGCCAGGCAAGATCATGATCGAAGTCACCCAGCTCACCAAATCCTTCGGCCCGGTCAAGGCCGTCCAGGACGTTTCCTTTAACGCCCCCGACGGCCTGATCACCGGCCTGCTCGGCCCCAACGGCGCGGGCAAGAGCACGACGATGCGCCTCATCGCCGGGGCGTTGCAGCCCGACACAGGCCAAACGGCCATTGATGGCTTCGATACCCAGGCGCAGCGGCTGGAGGCGCAGCGCCATCTCGGCGTGCTGACGGACGCCCACGGCCTCTACCAACGCCTGACGGCCCGCGAGAACATCCGCTACTTCGGCCAGTTGCGCGACCTGGGTGGCAAGGCGCTGGAGCAGCGCATTGACGCGCTGATCGCCCTGCTGGAGATGTCCGACATCGCCGACCGGCGGACCGAGGGCTTCTCTACCGGCGAACAGGGCAAGGTCGCCATCGCCCGCGCCCTTGTCCACCAGCCACAGAACGTCATGCTCGACGAGCCGACGGCCGGGCTAGACGTGATGAGCACGCGGGCCATGCGCGGTGTGATCCGGCAACTGCGCGAGGAGGGGCGCTGCATTCTCTTTAGCAGCCACATCATGCAGGAAGTGGCCATGCTGTGCGATAACATCGTCGTCATCGCTGGCGGTCGCGTGGTCGCCCAGGGGTCGCCCGACGACCTGCGCCAGCGCACCGGCCAGGAGAACCTGGAAGACGCATTCGTGGCCATCATCGGCACGAAGGAGGGCCTGGTCTGATGTTGCGGCGCATTTGGATCATCATTCGCAAGGAGATCCTCGACAACCTGCGCGATCGCCGCTCGGTGGGCAACCCGCTGCTCTATGTCGTCCTTTTCGGCTTTCTGAACCGGACGTTTACCGAGCAGGCGGAGCGACCGCTGGCGCTGCACGTCCTCGGCGCGGCCAATGCTCCCAACCTCGTCCAGTTCCTCGACCAGAACAACGTCGATATCCTGGAAGCGCCGGCCGATGCTGAAGACGCCGTGCGGCGCGGCGATCTGGCTGTCGTCCTGGTCATCCCGGAGGAGTTTGGCGAGCAGTTCACCCGTGGCCAGCCGGCGCAGGTGCGGCTGCTGGTCGATGACTCTAACCAGAGCGGCAGTATTGCCGCCGGGCGGGCGCAATCGCTCATCAATCAGTATAGCAGCCAGATCGGCGCGTTGCGCCTGATCGCCCGCGGCGTCAGCCCGGCCATCAGTAGCGCGGTGCCGGTCGAATGGGTCAGCACCACAGCGGGCAACGTCGGCGCCAATACGGCCTCGGTCGTGCTCAACCTGCTGCCAGTGGTCATGATGACGGCCGTCTTCTATGGCGGCTTCTACCTGGCGGTAGACGCCACCGCCGGCGAGCGTGAGCGCAAGTCGCTGGAGCCGCTGCTGCTCAACCCCGTGCCGCGCCGCGAGTTCGTCATCGGCAAGTTCCTGGCTGTCTTCGCCTTCACGTTGCTGGCGACCTTTCTGGCGACGGCCCTCTTTCTGGTGCTACTCGGCATCCCTCAGATACAGAATTTCACCAACATCCAGCTCAACGTCGGCTGGAGCGTCATCCTGGCCGCCGTGGGCCTGATCATCCCCGTGGCTTTCATGGCCGTGGCCCTGGAGATGCTGGTGGCCTCGAATGCCCGCTCGGTGAAGGAAGCCCAGACCTATACCCAACTGATCGCCTTTGCCGGCTTCCTGCCGTCGCTGTTCCTGTCAGTGCTGCCCATCCGGCCGCAGGAGTGGATGTACCTGATTCCCACCATCGGCCAGCTGTACTTCATCACCGACATGTCGCGCGGCCTGCCGCTGGACGCGGCGCAGGTGGTGCTGTGCAGCCTGCTGACGGCGGCCATCGGCGCGGCGGCGTTGCTGGCGACGATGCGGCTGTATAACCGGGAGCAGATCATTTTGGGCAAGTCGTCGGCATAGGGCGTGGCGCGATTCTCCCGAATCGCGCGAGGGCCTATGACTAACTTGGTATTCCGCACTGCGCCTTCTACAATCGCAATCCGTATGCGGCGTCACTATTCTGAGCGCGGGTAAGCGATAAAGCAACGACAGCTGCGAGGTTATTGACCGTGGACTGGTTCCAAAGGGAGATCGTCCTCACTCCCCGCCCGCGCGGCTTCCACCTGATCACCCGCGAGGTCGTGGCCGGTGTGCCGGAGATCGGCCGCTTCGCCGCTGGCCTGGCCCACTTCTTTCTGCGCCACACTTCGGCCGGGCTGGCCCTCAACGAGAACGCCGACCCCAGTGTCCGCGCCGACATGGCGGCCTACTTCAACCGCCTGGTCCCGGAGAACGCGCCCTACTTCACCCACACCGCCGAAGGCCCCGACGACATGCCCGCCCACCTGAAGGCCGTGCTCCTGGGCAGCGAACTGACCATCCCTATCAGCGGCGGCCGGCTGGCGCTGGGCACGTGGCAGGGCATCTACCTGTGCGAGCACCGCGACGACGGCGGGCCGCGGCGG
>DAOSMQ010000103.1:0-1091 GCA_035372725.1 Promineifilum sp. (SeqCode) | reverse complement strand
GTTCTGCTAGAATCCGCCCCCATGAAAGAACTATCCCGCGTCGTCAGTAGCATCCCCCCCTCCGAAACCCTGGCGGTTAGCGATCGGGCCAAGGCCCTTAAAGCGGCCGGGCAAGACGTTGTCGCCCTGGCCGGCGGCGACCCCGATTTCGACACGCCCGACTACATCACCGCCGCCGCGTTTCAGGCGATTGAAAATGGCGCGACCCATTACCCCGCGCCGATGAAGGGTATTACGCCCCTGCTGGAGGCCATCGCCGAGAAGATGGCCACCGACAACGGCATCACCGTCAAGCCGGGCAGCGACATCGTGGTGACGCCCGGCGGCAAGTGGGCGCTGTTCCTGGCCCTGTCGGCCATCCTCAACCCCGGCGACGAGGTGCTCTACCTGGAGCCGGTATGGGTGTCCTACCCGCCGATGATCGCTCTGGCCGGGGGGACACCCGTGGCCGTGACCCTGCCCAGCGAAGACAACTTCCGCATCACCGCCGACCGGCTGCGGGCCAAGCTGACGCCACGCACCAAGGCGCTGATGGTCAACTCGCCCAACAACCCCACCGGCCGCGTGCTAACGGCCGAGGAACTGGACGACATCGCCGCCGTCGCTCTGGAGAATGATCTCTACGTCATCTCCGACGAGATCTACGAGACGATCATCTTCGACGGCCGCAAGCACCTCTCGCCGGGGGCGCGGCCGGGCATGGCCGAGCGGACGATCACCATCAACGGTCTGTCGAAGTCCCACGCCATGACTGGCTGGCGGCTGGGCTGGCTGGCCGCGCCGACGCCCATCGCCAAACTGGCCACGCAGATGAACAGCCAGACCGTCTCCTCGGCGGCCAACTTCACCATGCATGCCGCCGTGGCCGCGCTGAGAGGGCCGAAGGATACGACGCGGGCCATGCGTGACGAATACCAGCAGCGGCGCGACTTCATGGTGCCGGCGCTGAACGCCATCGACGGCGTGGAGTGCGCCAACATCGAGGGCGCGTTCTACCTGTTCCCGCGCTTCCCCAACAGCCGCCGCAGCAGCGCCGAACTGGCCGAGACGCTCATCGACAAGGCCGGCATCGCCTCCGTGCCCGGCGGCGC
>DAOSMQ010000102.1:0-7234 GCA_035372725.1 Promineifilum sp. (SeqCode) | reverse complement strand
GTGAAGTCGAACTCAACAACGATCAAACGCGCACGATCTACTTCTTCGCCAAGGACCGGCGCGAGGGTGTGCTCGATAGCGTGCCCTCCGGTTGGCAGGTGATGGAAGGACGTAACGCGCTACCGGTTCTCTCCAAAGAAGATTCGGAGCGACGCAACGGCAGCGGCCGCAGTAGTGGCAACGGCAGGAGCAGCAGCAAGCGCTCCAACAGCAACAGCGGCAGTAAGCGCTCAAGCAGCAGCAGAAGCGGCAACGACTAGCGCTCAGCGCGAGAACGATCGGATTGGCCGGGCGCGGTAAAACTTTCGGTCGTAAAGGCCAGTAGTTGCGCCCGATCTGGCCAGGCATCGTCCGGCAGCGACGCCTTCCGACAGAGTTGCCGCACGAACTCCCGCACATCCCAACCGAAGTGCGTTGGCACTTCTGGCAATAACAGGCCGCGACGGTGATTGCCAATGATGAGCAACCCATCGCGGCCTATTTCAATGTCGTCATAGTGCGTGACAGGCCGCATGGGGGAAAGGATTGAAATCTCAATGCTCAACTGGTCTAGTTCGTCGGTTGTGACGGGATAGAAGCGCGGGTCGATGGTCGCCGCTTTAATGGCCGCGTCCTGTACTGCCAGATAGAGCGGCGCGTCCGCATCTGTGCGGCCGACGCAGCCGCGCAACTCCCCCTCAGGCTCGTAGTAATACGGCGCGCTGCGCAGGGTCACGAAGACGGCCGCCGGCTTTAGGAAATACGGGTTGTCGGTTTCATAAGCCAGCGGATCGCCTGTAGCGATCGCCTCGCGGATGGCGCGGCGGGCCAGGCCCAGCAGTTCGGCGCGCTCTTCGTCCGTGGTCAGGCGGTGCGGTTCGTGGGTGTTCATTGTCATCACTCCCTTCCCCTCAGTATACAATAGATTGTTCGGATATTCCCCAGTCCTTGCCCCCCACCTGAAGGGCTGACCGGCAGGGTAACAACTACACGCAAAAGCGGCCTGAATAGGCCGCTTTTGTCAATTGCCCGTCCGTCTTGGCCGCGTTGGTTCTAGGGCACCGGCGTGTCCATTCCCTCCGGCACCGCCTGGGCGGGGTCGTTGCTGAACGACACCGTCGCCATGATGTCACCGCTGTCGGCGTTGACCACGGCAAAGACGAGCGATGGCTCGGTGATGTCCGCGCCCGTGTCCGGCCACGTCGTCGGCAGCGTGAACGTCTCCTGGAAGTTGCCGTCCGCGCCAACGCTGTCCTCGGCCAACGTGTCCTCAACCAACTCGGTTGCCGTCGGCCCGACGCGCACGACAAACGCCTGTCCCGGCTCAAAGCCAATGCCCTGTAGCTGGATCTCCTGGCCCGGCGCGCCGCTGCTGGGCGTCACCGCCAGAAACGATTTCAATTCCTCAGCGGTAAAGGGTACCGTCGCCACGGCGCGGATGTCGCCGTCCTCGGTCGTCAGTTCCAGGGTCAGCTCCGGCCCCTCCAGCGGCGTGCCGTCGAGCCACAGCGCCGGCACCTGAGCGGCGAAGCTCACGTTGCCGTCGGCGTCGGTCTGCCCCTGCCCCAGCGGCTCAGAAGTGAAACTCTCTGGCGGCCGCTTGACGCTCAGCTCGACCACAGTGTCGGCCGGGAAGCCCTGGCCGGTGACAGTGATGGACGTATTTGGCCCAACCGAGGACGGGTCGATGGTGACGGTTGGCCCGCCGCTGCTGTCGCCACTGACGGGCGCGGGCGGCGTGGTGTGGACGGTCGTATCCTCGCAGGCAGCCAGAGCCAGCACCAGGAGCACAGCAATGAGGACGGTGTTCAGGCGTTTCATGACTTTTCCTTCTCCTCGGGGCGGGCGACTCAGACAACCCCGCCGCGTGGACAAAGGATAGGCAGCCGGCCCACCCTGCCCAACGGTTGAATGACCCTTTTCAGGGCTGCCGGAGGCCGTCAAATAGCCTACCGCCGCGCCGCGCGGGCGTCATTACGTCGCAACCAGATGGCGCGGGAAGCTGCCCAGGTCGACGATCACTGTGGCCACGTCCGGCAGAGAGGCCAATTCGGCGTGCCCGTCGGCCGGGCCGAGGGCGACGATGTGGCCGATCCCCGCTGCTCGCGCCGCGGCGATGCCGGCGATGGAGTCCTCGACGACGACGCAGGCCGGCGGCGGCAGCCCCAGCCGCGCCGCCGCTTCCAGGTAGATGCCCGGCGCGGGCTTACCGGGATAGGCGCCGCGGTCGTAGATGAGGTGATCGTCGCTGAACCAACGGTGTAGACCAAGGTGCTCCACGTAGAAGACAAGGTTCTGATGGGGCGACGACGTGGCGATGGCGTGGGGGATGCCCGCGGCCACCAGGAAGTCCAGCAGTTCAGCAGCGCCCGGAGAGAGCCGGAAGACGCCGTCCGCCGCCAGGCATAGCTGCCGGTAGATGGCCTCTTTCGCGGCGATCAGCGTCGCCAACTGCTCGTCGCCGGGCGTCTCGCCCAGAACGTAGGTGAAGATGTCGCGGTTGACCTTGCCGTGAACCTGCCTGGTCATCTCGTGGTCGGTCAGAGGGCGTCCGCGCAGTTGGCGCGAGGTGCGCCGCCAGGCTTCCTCGTGCAGCGGGTTGTCCCAGAACAGCACGCCGTTGAAGTCGAAAATGACGCCGCGGAAGGGCGGCGCGCTGGTCGATGTCATGCCAATAGCTCCCATTCGGCCAACAGTTCGTCCAGACGCGCGCGCGCGGCAGTGTGCTCGGCCTCCAGTTCGGGCGCGGCGGCGTCGCCGGCGGCGCGGGCCTCTTCCAGTGCCTCGGCCGTCCGCGCCAGCCAGTACTCCGCGTCTTCCAGTTCCGTGGCCAGGGCACGGCGGCGGCGCTCCTCGCGGTGGCGCGCCTGCCGGCTCCACCCGGCGGCCGGCGCGGTCGGCTGGGCTTCCTCGGCCGCGGCGACGGGCGCGGGCGGCTCCGGCGCAGCCTCCGGTTCGCTCTCGGCCGGCGGCGCGCCCCCCTCGCGCTCGGCCAGGAACTCCTGATACGTGGCCGTGAAGGCCAGCAGCTCGCCCTCCTCGATAGACCAGATGTGCTGCGCCAGCCGATCCACCAGATAGCGATCGTGGGAGACGAGAAGGATGGTGCCGTTGAACGCCTCCAGCACCTCCTGCAACACCTCCTGCGAGGGAATGTCGAGGTGGTTGGTCGGCTCGTCGAGCAGCAGGAAGTTGGCGCCCTCCAGCGCCAGCAGCGCCAGGGCCAGCCGGCCGCGCTCGCCGCCGCTCAACTCGCGCACCCGTTTGAAAACGTCGTCGCCGCGGAAGAGGTAGTGGGCCAGATAGCCCCGCGCCTCGGTCTCGTTCAGCCGGCTGCGCGCCCAGATTTCGTCGATGACCCGCCGCTCGGGCACAAGCTGGTCGTGGGCCTGGGCGAAGTAGCCAACCTGCACGCCGTCGCCGAGGGCCACTTCGCCGGCCAGCGGCGGAATATCGCCCAGCACGGTGCGCAGGAAGGTGCTCTTGCCGCTGCCGTTCGGCCCCAGCAGCGCCGCCCGGCCGCCGCGCTCCAGCTTCAGCCGGTGGACGCCGAAAAGCGGCCGGCCCGGATAGCCAATGGTCGCGTCTTTGGCCCGCAGCACAACGCGGCTGCTGCGCGCGGTCGTCTCCAGGCGAATGTTGAGCCGTGGCGGGCGCGCACCGGGCGGCCGCAGGGCGCGAATACGCTCGACGGCCTCGTTGATGGTCAGCGTGCGCGCGCGCGTGCCGACCTCGATCCAACCGCGGTTGCCCCGGCGCATCTCGGCCATTGCCGCCAGCCCGATCTGATCGATGAGGGCCAGGTCGCGCGTCAATTGCCGCAGCCGCCCCTTGGCGATGTCGGTCTGGCCGCCGGCGATATGGCGCTGGATGAAGTCGGCCTCGGCCGCCAGCCGCTCCTTCTCCTCCTCATACAGCCGTTGCGCCCGCTCCCAGGCGTCCTGGCGCTGGCGGACATAGGCGTCGTAGTTGCCGCGGTAAGCGCGCAGCCTGGCCGGCCCGCCGCTCTCCGGGGCCAGTTCCCAGACGCGGTTGACGACGCGGTTGAGGAAGTAGCGGTCGTGGCTGACCAGGATGAGCGCCCCTTCCCAGCGGCGCAGCGTGCCCTCCAGCCACTCGATGGCGGCGATGTCGAGGTGGTTGGTCGGCTCATCCATAATCAGCAAGGCCGGCTGCTCCAGCAGCAAGCGGCCGAGCAGCACGCGCGTCTTCTGCCCGCCGCTCAGGTGCAGCAGCGGCGTGTCCCACTCCTCCGGCGGAAAGCCCAGCCCTTGCAGCACGCGCTTGATGTCGTTGTGGTACTGGTAGCCGCCGGCGGCCTCGAAGGCGGCCTGCGCCGTGCCATAGGTTTCCAGCAGTTCGGGCGAATAGGCCTCGACCAGCGCTGCCTCCAGCGCCGCCATTTCCTCCTCGCGGCGGTGCAACTCAGCAAAGACGGTCAGCATCTCGCCGTAGACAGTGTTCTCGCGGCCGGCGAAGGTCAGCGCCGCCTCCTGCCGCAGATAGCCCAGCGTCAGCCCGACAGCCTGCTCCACCGTGCCGCCGCTCGGCTCCAGCAGCCCGGCCAGGGCCAGCAGTAACGTCGTCTTGCCCACGCCGTTCGGCCCCACCAGAGCGATGCGGTCGCGCGCCTCGACGGCCACGGCGACCTCATCGAACAGGTCATCGGCTCCATAGGCGTGGTGCAGGTCTGTGGCGCTCAGGATGGGCATAGCGGTCATTCTAGCCGGGGACGCGGTCGGGGGCCAGTTCTGGAGGATGGGTTCCAGGGGCCAGGTTCCAGGGAAGAGTGCTCTTCTCCCTGGCCCCTGGCCCCTGGCCCCTGGAACCTGCTCCCTAGCCCCTAATCCCTAGTCCCCATCCCTTCTTGCAGCTATACTGTCCCTGTTCCGTCTTTCACAAAGCCCACAGGAGGCAAGTCATGTCCGAACAACCGGAACGCAACCTGGGACTCGATCTGGCGCGGGCGACGGAGGCGGCCGCCCTGGCCGCGGCGCGCTGGGTCGGCCGCGGGCAGAAGAACGAGGGCGACGGCGCGGCCGTCAACGCCCTGCGCCTGCTCCTGGGCACGGTGCGCATGGACGGCATCGTCGTCATCGGCGAGGGCGAAAAGGACGAAGCGCCGATGCTCTACAACGGCGAGCGCGTCGGCAACGGCCACGGCCCGGCCGTCGATGTCGCCGTCGATCCCGTGGAGGGCACAAACCTGCTGGCCAAGGGACGGCCGAACTCCATCGCCGTCGTCGCCGTCGCCCCGCGCGGCACAATGTTCAACCCCGGCCCGGCCTTCTACATGGACAAGCTCATCGTCGGGCCAGAGGCGGCCGGCCAGGTCGATCTCGAAGCGCCCGTGGCCGAGACGCTGGCCATCATCGCCGCAGCCAAAGGGCTGCGGGTCGATGAAGTCACTGTCGTCATCCTCGACCGGCCGCGCAACCAGGCCCGCATCCAGGCCGTCCGCGACGCCGGCGCGCGCATCCGGCTGATCACCGACGGCGACGTGGCCCCCTCGCTGATGGCCGCGCTGCCGGGCACGGGCATCGACGCCGTCATGGGCATCGGCGGCACGCCGGAAGGGGTCATCACCGCCTGCGCCATGCACGGGCTGGGCGGCGAAATCCAGGGCTGCCTCGCGCCGCAGTCCGACGCCGAGCGGGCGCGCATCGAGGCCGCCGGCATCGCCATCGGCCGCAAGCTGACCCTGGTCGAGCTGGCCGCCGGCGACGACCACTTCTTCGCCGCCACCGGCATCACCCAGGGCGACTTCCTGCGCGGCGTCCGCTACACCGCCACCGGCGCGATCACCCACTCGCTCGTCACGCGCTCGCGCTCCGGCACGTGGCGCACCATCGAAGCCCATCACCGCTGGGACAAGCTGAACCGCATCAGCGCGGTGGAGTATTAGCCATGCCCCCCATTCACCTGGCTCCGTCCATTCTCTCGGCCGACTTCGCCCGCCTGGGCGCGCACGTGGAAGAGGCGCTGGACGCCGGAGCCGACTTCATCCACGTCGACGTGATGGACGGGCACTTCGTGCCCAACATCACCATCGGCCCGCTCATCGTCGAGGCCGTCCGGCCGTTGGCTGACCGGCGCGGGGCGGTCGTCGATGTCCACCTGATGATCGCGCGGCCAGAGCGCTATCTGGCCGACTTCGCCCGCGCCGGGGCCGACATCCTGACCGTCCACGTGGAGACCTGCCCCCACCTTCACCGCACCGTACAGGCCATCCGCGAACTGGGCGTGCGGCCGGGCGTGACGCTCAACCCGGCCACCTCGCTGACAACGCTGGACGAAATCCTGCCCTACGTCGATCTCGTCCTGGTCATGTCGGTCAACCCCGGCTTCGGCGGCCAGTCGTACATCCCCACCAGCACGGCCAAGATCGCCCGGCTGCGGGCCATGCTGGACGCCATCGGCTCGACGGCCGAGCTGGAGGTCGATGGCGGCATCAAGCCCGGCAACGCCGCCGAGGTGGTCGCCGCCGGGGCGACGGTGTTGGTGGCCGGCAGCGCGATCTTTGGCGGCGCGCTGAGTGTGGCGGAGAATGTCGCCGCGTTCCAGGCCGCCCTGGCCTAACCTGCCTCCCAGTGCCTGGCACTTTCCTGAGTGCCAGGCACTTTCTTAACCCCCTCCCCAAGAAAGTGCGACGCACCGGCCGCGTGCCCTTGGCAACCTCGAACATCTGTGCTATCTTTTATCCATGAAGGCTCGCATCCGCCCGCCGCGACGCGCCGCCGGTGGCTCCGGCCGCGCCCGCGTCAACTGGAATACCGTCCTCCTGGAGCAAATACGCCTGGCCGGGCTGCCGGAGCCGCTCCGCGAGTACGTCTTCCACGCCAACCGCAACTGGCGCTTCGACTTCTGCTGGCGGGGCGACGGCCTGCTGGTGGCCTGTGAGATCGAAGGCGGCATCTGGATGCAGACCGACACCGGCCGCAGCAAGGGTCACGCCCACCCCGAACGCTTTGAGCAGGATTGCGAGAAGTACAACGAGGCCGCCCTCTACGGCTGGACGCTCCTCCGCGTCACGCCGGACATGATCCGCGACGGCCGAGCCATCGACTGGCTCGACCGCGCCCTGCGGACGTAAGAGATCAACGCCAAGACGCCAAGATGCAAAGACGCCAGAAGACTTCTTCCTGGCGTCTTTGCGTCCTGGCGTTAAATCTCCTACCTCTCCACAGCGACATCGGCGAGGAACAGCGTGCCGCTCGCCGTCTGGTCGAACACCAGGGCGACCTCATCCACGTCA
>DAOSMQ010000101.1:0-7365 GCA_035372725.1 Promineifilum sp. (SeqCode) | reverse complement strand
CAGCTTGCAGTCCAGGGCCACGCCGACGGCCACCGACGGCAGATGACCCAGCGAGCCGGAGTGGAACTCGATGCCGGGGATGGCCCGGTTGGGATGCCAGTAGATGAAGTCGTTGGTCTTCAGGTGGTTGCCCAGCCGCTCGGCCGCCAGCCAGCCCAGCTCGACGAACGTCCCATAGAGCGCGGGCACGTCGTGGCCCTTTGACAGGAAGAGGTAGTCGCGGTCGGGCGCGTCGAAGTTGTCCGGGCCGACATTGAGAAAGCGGTTGTAGAGGTAGACGATCAGATCGGCGCACGACAGCGACGCGCCGGTGAAACAGCCGCCGTCGGTGGACAGGCGGATGATGTGCTCGCGCACGCGCAGAGCCATCTCTTGCAGTTGTTCGATTTCTTCTTGAGTCATGGAGCTTTGCCTTGTTGGAAATTAAGCCGGGCGGCCGCCGGTGGCAGGCTACCCCGAAACGGTCTTCAGTTCGCCGGGATGGTGGCGATACCAGTACTCCCCCGCGTAGGCGCTGTTGAGCGCGGCCACGTGGGGGTGGCTCTCCCCGTAGGCCAGGATGTCGCCCAGGCCGAAGCGCGGGTTGGCCGGGTAGAGGGCCTCGTAGACGGCGCGGATGAACTGGTAGTCTTCCTCGTAGTCGATGGTCCAGCGGTGGGATTTGGAGTAGTCCAGCCCCGTCTCCCAGAGGACGTTGCCGAGGCGGAAGCGGTCGGGATTTTCCCACAGATAGGGCGTGGTGTGTTCGCGCTCCAGCGGCCGGGTGGCCTCGCGCCAGGCGGTGGCCAGGGCGTCGAGCGTCATGATCTCGACATCGTTGCCATCGGGGTAGCTGGCCGGGTGCAGGTTGCTGACGAAGTCGAACGCGCCGGGGTGATCGAGGAAGTGGCCGAGCACGCGGTCGATGATCGCCGGGTCGATGAGCGGGCAATCGGACGGAATCTTGGCCACGGCCGTGGCTCCATAGGCCAGCCCGGCCTGGTAGTGGCGGTCGAGCAGGTCTAGCGGGTCGCCGCGGAAGCAGGGCCAGCCCTCGGCGCGGCAGAGGTCGGCAATGGGGTCATCGTCCGGCGCTGTCGTGGTGGCGACGACGACCGTGCCGGCGAGGCGGGCGGCGCGGACGCGCTCGACCATGCGCACCAGCAGCGGCGAGCCGGCCAGTGGCCGCAGCACCTTGTTGGGCAGCCGTGTCGAGCCGGTGCGCGCCTGAACGACGGTGACGACCCGGTGGGGCGGCGCGCCGCCGGGGCTAGACAGCCTGGCCAAGGAACTCCTCCCAATTGACCGGCTCGCCCAGCAGGATGTGGCGGCAGACCTGGGCGATGTTGCGCCCCGATTGGCCGCCGTTCTGCAGGGGCGTCAGCCGCCGCAGCGTGTCCACGTCGAAGTAGGAGTAGACCTCCTTGCCCAGGGCGATGCCGACGTAGACGACAGTCGAGTACTGGCAGATGAGCGTGTCGCAGTTGGCGATCATGTGGTCGATGTTGCCGTCGGTGTAGATGGGCACGTCGCCGACGACCTCGCGGATCTCGCGCGTGGCCCGCTTGAAGTTCTCATTGGGGTGCAGCTTGAAGATCATCGGCCGGCCGGCGGCGATGTCCACCGCCTGGCGCAGGAACTTGCGGCGGTTGTCGAACTTGTAGGTCTCGCGGGCGTCGGACGTGGCCACCAGGACATAGCCGCGTTGAGGGAAGTCGTTGTCAAGGTTGGTGGCGATGTTGTCGAAGTTGGGAATGCCGGTGACGATCAGCTTCTCCGGCCGCACGCCCTTGCGAATGAAAAAGTCGCGATAGCCCTCTGAGGCGACGCAGAAGTACTGGTATTGGTGCGACAGGCCATTGGTCGATGTGCTGGCCAGGTAGCGCGGCAGGCGAAACCACTTGACCATGTGGTACATAAAGCCTTCCGGGTCGGTCATGCCCTCCTGGATGAGAATAAACGGCCGCCGTCGCAGGTTCTTGGGCACATAGAGGTCGGTTGTGGCCACGTAGAGGTCATATTCGCGCGCCGCGCCGCGGTAGTCGATAGGCAGGTTGTGCTGGCGCAGGTAGGCGTCGGTCTGGCGGCGGAAGTTGCCGCCCAGCACGGTGAAGTCGAGTAGGTGGCTGTGGCTGGCCAGGATGTCGTATAGCCCGTCGGAGTAGAACGGGCTGAACCAGCACTCAAATTCATCGGCCAGATGGCGCGCGACAGCATGGGTCATCCGCGTCATATTTAGCGAGCCGCCGATGAAGAGGATTTTCTTGCGAGGCATGGGGCGCTAGTTTACACCGTCATTCAGCAGTTGTCAGCCGCGAGGCGCGCCCGACCAGGGCCTTTCAATGGTCGAGACGAGCGTGCTTTGGGCAGGCTGGCGCTTAACTCTGGCCGCGGAAGACGCGATAAAGCCGCGCCGCGTGGCCGGCCGGGTCGCGGTAGTACTCCTCCGGCGAGATGTCGAGGGTCAATGGCCGTGTCGCCGGCTGGACGGTCGGCCGCGTGTTGGCAAAGGCTTGCAGGGCAAGAGCATGGGGCTTGACTGTGCCGTCGGGACGGACAAGGCCGAAGAAGCGCTCGTGGATCGACTGCTCACAGGGCGGCCGATCCCATAGCTCCGGCACGTAGTCGGCAAAGCACCATAGCAGCGCGCCTGTTGCCCCAACCTCCACCAGCCGCGGCAGCACGGCGGTGATATAGTCGGCCAGGGCCTCTTCTGAGGCCATGAACTGGCGGCGCGGCTCGCCGTAGGCGCTCCACTCCCAATAGGCCGATGGCTCACCGGGGCTGTTGGTGCAGCCGCCGAACTCCTCCATCAGTGTCGGCTTGCCGCACAGCGCCGTGGTCAGAGCGCAAAGGTAAGGCACGAAGTCCACGTCGAGTGGGTCGTCGAGCCAGTCGATGTACATCGGGTAGCCGTGCATGACGGGGATATCGACTTCGGCGAAGACATCGTGGATGCGCAGGCCGTTGTCGCGGAAGACGCTGTCAACGTGCAGGCCGCAGGTGACGGGACGAGTGGGGTCAAGCTCCTTAATGAGGCCGGTCATGCGCCGCACCCACTCCCGGCCGGCGGCGGCGTTGGGCGGCCAGGCGAACAGGTCGGGTTCGTTGCCCAGGTTCCACAGGCCGACAGCGGGGTGCTCGTGGAAGCGACCGACGACTGTCCGCAGCAGCAGCTCCGATGCCTCCAGAGCGATCGGGTCGGTGTAGACGTTGCGATAGCCGCAATCGACGACCCGTCCGCCGCTGACCAGCTGGCGCACGCGCGCCGGCAGTGGCTTGTCCAGTTCCAGCAGCCAGCCGGGCGACCAGTTGGGGCCGCTCATGTGACCAGTGAAGAAGGTCACGTCCAGTTTCAGGCCCAGGTCGGCGGCAATGGTCATCACCTGGGCCAGGTGGACAAGAGCGGCCGGGCTAACGTGGTCGGGCGCGGGCTGCCAGTCGTCCCACAGCAGGAAGATGCGCACCAGGCGCAGCCCCAGTTCACGGATGAGAGCGAACTCCGCGCGCACCTCGCCGGGGTCGAAGTCCGACCACCAGTACATCGCCTTGCGGCGCGGCCAATAGTTGACGCCGAGAACAAACGGCTCGCTGTCCACGGGCTAGACCTCCGGTTGCGGCTCGGCCGGGGTCTCAACCTGCCGCAAGGTAATGCGGTAAAAGGCCTCGGCATAGGCAAAGCCAACCTTCTTGCCCGACTCGGCCGCCCACTGGCGAATCATCGGTGACGGGTCCCACTTACCCAACTGGCTGGCATGTTTGCGCAGGGCCTCGATCTTGAGGTCAAGCGTCGTGGTGATATCGACGTAGTAGTTGGCCCGCTCGCTAAAGGTGATGAAAACGTAATCGACCTTATGGCCGGTCAGGCCCTCGGCGGCCAGGTCGGGGTAGAGCAGCGTCATCTCCGCCGCCGGAAACACGGCGTCGAGGGCGGCCTGGCCGGCGGCGCGGTGGTCGGGATGGTTGATGTAGTCCTCGGCCGGGAAGAAGTTGGTCGGGTCGAGGCAGACGACGGCCTCTGGCCGGTACTGGCGAATGAGCCGCACGAGGTCCTTGCGCAGTTCCAACGTCGGTTGCAGAAAGCCGTCGTGGTAGCCGAGGTAGACGCACTCTGCCCCGGCGACATCGCCCGCGGCGGTCTGCTCGGCGCGCCGAATCTCGGCCAGCCGCTCCGGGGTCATGCCGTCCTCGTGGCTGCCGACGTTGCCGTCGGTGATGACCACGTAGATGACGCGGCAGCCACCCCGCGCCCACAGCGCCGCCGTGCCGGCCACGCCAAACTCGATGTCGTCGGGATGGGCGAAGATGAACATCGCCGTCTTGGGAACGTATGTTTGACTCATGAGACCTCTAGAACAACAGGATAGGACACAACAGGGCGCGATCGATCGCGCCGACGCCCTCCGGGCCAGCGGCGGCCAGGGCCGCGTAGACCCGCTCAGCGTCGGCCCGCAGCGTGGCCACGTCGACGCCGCGACAGACGGCCGGCAGCGGCTCCAGCCACTGCCGCGCCCGCAGTAGCATCTTGACCGCGCCGCGGTAGTTGCCGCGCTCGATCTGGTAGTAGGCGATGCCGACCTGGAGAAGGCCGCGGTAAAGCTCTCGCCCGGCCCCGCGGTCCAACATCCAGGCCTCTTCCAGCGCGTCGTGGGCGTGGTAGTAGTCGCCGGCATTGAAGCGCTCGATGCCAGTGCGGGCCAGGTCGGACAGTGGTTCGGCGCAAGCTTCACCCAACGCGACCGTGTCGGGTACGCGGGCGTATTGGGCGATGAGGCCGGGCATGTCGGCGGTGAAGCGCGACCGGGCCAGGACGGCATCGGCGCCGGCGGCGCGGGCGGCGGTCATGGTGGCCACGTCCTCGTGCGGGCCAAAGCAGAGGACGGGGATGCGCCGCGTGGCCGCCGACGACTTGAGGGCGGCAATCCACTCCCGCCAGGGAATGGCGGCGTTGTTCAGGTCGAACAGCAGCAGCGCCGGCTGGGCGCGCGTCACTTGCTCGAAGAGCCGCCCCGTCCGGCCGTGGAGCAACTCGCCGGGCGTCTCCTCGCGGGCGTCGGCGTCGGAGCCAAACGCGTCGGCCGTCTCGATCCACTCGACGCGGTAGCCCAGGTGCTCGGCGGCGCGGGCGATGCGCGTCGTGAACATCAGATCACTGACGAAGGCCATCAACAGGGGCACAGCGGTCATGGCAAGAAGGGGTTGCGTACCTGAATGCCGGGAGCCAGCCACAGCAGGAAGATGTGGCGGCGCTCGCGGCCCTCTTTGTCGTTGACGACCGAGGGCACGTAGACCAGCCGCAGGTCGCGGGCGTCGTAGAGCCAAACCTGCTCGCCGATCTGGCGGATATGGGGCGAGAGCGGGTTGCGCGGATTCTGTAAGAGATGATCCATCGCGCCAATGACCGCCTGGAGCGAGGCGCGGCGGAAGACCAGGGGAATGTTTTCCAGCGGCTGCATGAAGACGCGGGCGACGCCCATTTCCCAGCGCGGTGGGTCGGTGTAGCGGGCGCGAGGCTTGAAGCCTGCGTCCCACAGGCTCTTGAGCATGTCACTGACGCGGGCAGGATGGGTGTGCGGCCAATAGGGGTGGCCCTCCCCGGTGGCCAGCCATTGCTCATAGACGCGCCACTCGTCCAGCCCCGTGCCAATGGCGGACAGGTCGGCCGCCGTCAGGCCCTCGGCGCGAACGTCCGGCGCGGGCGGGGCGGCGAAGTCGATCTCCGCCGCCGGGCGCACGTCGGCAAACGCGGCCAGAACGTTGTTGTGGTGGGCAATGATCTGCCCGGCTGTCAACGCGCCGGGGTAGGTGCTGTGGCCGTCGGCAGCCAGGACAACCTCGTAGTCGAGGCTACGAGCGCGGCGGACAGTGGTGTCAATGCCGTACTCCGTCTGCATTCCGGCGATGACCAGCCGGCCGATGCCCTGCTCAGCCAGCACGCCGGCCAACCGCGTCTGATAGAAGGCGTCGGGCGTGTGTTTGTCGATGATCGACTCGTTGGCTGCGACAGCCAACGCCGGATGGATTTCCCAGCCCCGGGTGTTGGGCGCGTCGGGGTCGCCGGGCCGGCCGTTGTGGCGCACAAAGATGACCGGCGCGCCGGCAGCGCGCGCCCGCGTAGCCAGGTCTTGCAGACAGGCCAAGAGTTCCGGCCCGTGATAGACCGGCTCCGGCGCGAATTTGTAGGCCTGGGCATCGCTGAGGAGGAGGGCCGTCGTGGTCATGGAGCCATTATAGTGTAGGTCAGAAACAGAACAAAGGCTAACGCGCCGCGGCCCGCGCCGGCGGAGAGTGCCGATGGCCTATTCCACACCATCTGGCGACTGGCTATAATGGGACGTATGAGTATGGCGCAACAGGACACTCTCGCCGCGCGACCGCCCTATGGCCGTGTGGCTTTTGATGCGATGGCCGCCCCGGCCGCCGTCGTCGTTGTCGGGCAGGCGCGTTTTACGGTGCTGACGCCGCGGGCGATCCGCATGGAGTACAGCCCCGGCGGCGCGTTCGAGGATCGCCCCAGCCAGGTCTTCTGGCATCGCCGCCAGCCTGTGCCGCCCTTCGAGGCGCGGCGCGATGGCGACGGCCTGACGCTGACCACCGACGCGCTGCGGCTGCGCTACAGCGGCGGCGCGTTCGCCCCGGCGACGCTGAGCGTGACGCTGCTGCCCGACGGGCCGACGTGGCGCTACGGCGACGCCGACACGGGCAACCTGCGCGGCACGACGCGCACGCTGGACATGGTCGATGGCCCTACGCCACTCGCCCCGGGCCTGTTGTCGCGCGACGGCTGGGCGGTTATCGACGACAGCCATACGCTGGTGTTCGACGACGCCGGCTGGCTGTGCGCGCGCTCGGAGCCAGGGGCGCGCGACCTCACTTTCCTGGGCTACGGCCGCGACTACCGGGCAGCTCTGCGCGACTATACCGCTCTGTCCGGGCGCGCGCCGCTGCTGCCGCGCTGGGCGCTGGGCAACTGGTGGAGCCGCTACTGGGCCTACAGCGACGCCGACCTGCGAGCGCTGATGGACGACTTTCGCGCCCACGACGTGCCCCTGTCGGTCTGCATCATTGACATGGATTGGCATCTCGTCGATGTGGGCGAGGGCATCAGTGGTTGGACGGGCTACACCTGGAACCACGCCCTCTTCCCCGACCCACCCGGCTTCATCGCCTGGCTGCACGCGCAGGGGCTGCGGACGGCGCTGAACCTGCACCCGGCCCTGGGCATCCGCCCGCACGAGGCCGCCTACGGCGAAATGTGCCGCCGGCTGGAGATCGACCTGAGCGCCGGCCACTCCATCCCTTTCGACATCGCCAACCCGCGCTTCGCCGATGCCTACTTCGAGGTACTCCATCACCCGCTGGAGGACATCGGCGTCGATTTCTGGT
>DAOSMQ010000100.1:0-7371 GCA_035372725.1 Promineifilum sp. (SeqCode) | reverse complement strand
CGGCAATCCAGGTGGGTGGAGGCGCAACGATGACAACGATTCTCATCCTCGGCGGCTATGGGCAGGCCGGTCGCGCGCTGGCCGAGTGCTTGCTGGCACAGACCGATTGTCGTCTCATCCTGGCCGGGCGGCGGCCGGAGCGGGCCGCGCCGTTGGTTGCCGCGCTCAACGAGGCCGCCGGCGCGGCGCGGGTGACGGCCGTGCGTGCCGACGCCGCCCGGCCGGAGGAACTGGCCCGCGCCCTCGCCGGCGTCGATCTGCTACTGGTCGCCTCCAGCACGGCCGCCCACACCGAAACGGTCGCCCGCGCGGCGCTGGCCGCCGGCTGCGACTATCTCGACATCCAGTACGCCGCAGCCAAGGTGGCCTGCCTGCGGCGGCTGGCCCCAGAGATCGAGCGCGCCGGCCGCTGCTTCATCACCGATGGCGGCTTCCATCCTGGCGTGCCCGCCGCGCTGGTGCGCTACGCGGCCACCTGTTTCGACCGGCTGGAGCGCGCCAATGTGGCCAGCGTCATCGCCGTCGATTGGGCGGCGCTCGACCTGGGGGAGGAAACGCGCGAGGAGTTCGTAGCCGAGTTCATGGACTTCGACGGCCGCGTCTTCCGCGACGGCTGCTGGCAGTCGTCAGGGCTGGCGTCGATGGTCAGACCGCTGACAGTGTCGTTCGGGCCACCCTTCGGCCGGCGCGCTTGCGTCCCGATGGGCCTGGCCGAGATGGACGACCTGCCCGAACAAATTCCGTCGCTACGCGAAACGGGCTTCTACGTCGGCGGCTTCAACTGGTTCACCGATTGGCTCGTCTCGCCTATGGTCGTCCTCGGCCTGAAGGTCGCGCCATGCCGCCTGCTGGGGTCGATGGCCCGACTGCTGTTCTGGAGTATGTGTCGCTTCGCCCGCCCGCCGTATGGCATGGTGCTGCAACTGGAGGCCGCCGGGCAGCGCGCCGGCGCGGCCCACACCATGACCCTGCGCCTGGCTCACCCCGACGGCTACGCTTTCACCGCCATCCCCACGGTCGCCTGCCTGCGTCAGTGGCTGGCCGGGGCGCGGCCGGCGGGCCTGTGGCTCCAGGCCCAATTCGTCGCCCCGGAGCCGTTCCTGCGCGACATGGCCGCGATGGGCGTGGTGATGACTCAAGTGAACGGATAGCTTGCGGAGGAGTGGACAGTAAGCAGTGGACAGTAAGCAGTGGACAGTAAGCAGTGGACAGTAAGCAGTGAACAGTGAACAGTGGTCCCCTACTGTTCACTGTTCACTGTCCACTGTTCACTGTTCACTGGCAATACATCGGCTATAATCAGCCCCACTATGACCGTTACCGAGATTCGCGCCTTTCCGGTCAGTTCCACCGTCGTCATGCGCAGCACGCTCTTTGCCCTGGCCAACCTGGGGGCCACCTTGCAGACCTACAACGAGGACAGTGGCGTCATCGTCGCCACCGTCTCGCGCTGGTTGGGTTTACAGCGCCAGGAGGTCGTCGCCCGCGTGCGCTCCTTCGAGCAGACGTGCCAGCTGGAACTAGACGCGCCCGACGTGGAGAAGGCGCGCGAGTTGCTGCAACTCATCGCCACCTACGTGCGTGACGGCGGCCGGGTGCAGGCCAACGCCACCATGCAGTGGGTGGACTTGCAGCGCCAACAGGCCAACAAGGCCCGCCGGCAAGAGCTAGGCGCGAAGGCGCGCACCCTGCTCGGCAGCGGCAGCGAGTCGAACCTGCCGGCCGTTGTCGAGGAGGGCGCCAATCTGCCCGCCGTGGCCAATGATGATCCGGCGCAGCCCGGCCCATCCCTGTCCGCGCCGGTGGCCATCCCCGACAACCCCGGCGTTCTCGTCAAGAACAACCGCCAGATGTTGTTGGAACTGAAGGTCGATCCGGAAGTCTTCACCGACCGTTCGGGCTACGTGTCGATGTGCAGCGTCTGCTACGCTCCCGCCCTGCGCGGCAGCGCCTTCTGCCCCAACTGCGGCCGGCCGCTGACGCTGGAGGCGGTGCAGCCGGAATTGCGCGGCAACGCCCAGAAGTCAGCCCGCTCTGGCCTGACCTACGGGCTAGTCGGCCTGGCCTTCAACGTGATCCCGCTGCTCGTCCTCGTCCTGCCCGCCCTGCTGGCCGAACCGGTCGACGCCGGCTTGCTCGACCGCATCCGCGAGACCCTCAGCCCGCTGACTATCGCCCTGGCGGCCATCGTTGGCATCGCTCCGGCCATGGTCGCCGGCTTCCTGGCGCTGCGACAGGGACAGCGCGCCGCCTGGTTTCTCAATCTGCCGGCCGTGTTGGAACAGAATGGCCGCGGCCAGGCCAGTCTGGGCACGGCGCTCGGCTGGCTGAGCATCTACCTGGGCGTGGCCTGGATTCTGCTGATCGTCATCGCGCTCCTCTAGCGGAGGTTCCCCATGTCCTACGCGACTGTCCTGTACTTCGACCCGGCGACCGAAGATGCCGTCTATAGCGTCTGGGACGCCCTGAACGCCGTGGTCGACCAGCCCATGCGCGACCTCGGCATCCGGCCGCACGTTACTCTGACCAGCGGCGATCAGATCGACCAGGGTGCGTTAGAGCTGGCGCTGGCCACCTTCGCCGCTTCCATACACCCGTTCCGCCTGACTCTGTCGAGCGTCGGCCTGTTCGCCACGGGCGAAGGCGTGCTCTTCTTCGGCGTGACGGTCAGCCGCGCCCTGCTGGAGCTGCACGCCGAGTACAGTCGCGTTTTCGGCCGCTACGTGCGCCAGGCCAATCCCTACTATCGGTTGGGCGCGTGGGTGCCCCACTGCACGCTGACGATGGGCCTACAGCCCCAACAGGTGGGCGAGGCCGTGGCCATCGCCCGGCGCGCGCCGCTGCCGCTCCACGGCAACGTGGCCGAAATAGCCCTGGTGCGCGTGCCCGATGGGCCAGTAGAGACATTAGGCCTTTTTCAGCTTGGCGCGCGGGCATAGGCAACCAGCCCGCCGCCTGCTACAATCGGCCCAATGTCGAACAGTCAGCTTTCTCCCAATGGCAACGCCCCGCTGGGGCCGGCCCGCCACGAACTGACGCCGGTGAACTACGGCGGCCAGGCGGTCATCGAAGGCGTCATGATGCGCGGCTCGCGGGCGCTATCCGTGGCCGTGCGCAACCCACAGGGCGACATCGTCGTCCACACCGAGCCGCTAGACAGCCGTATCTACGGCGGCCGGCTGGCGCGCATCCCCTTCCTGCGCGGCCTGACGCTGCTGTGGGACGCGCTAGGGTTGGGCATTAAGAGCCTGATGTTTGCCGCCGAGGTGGCGCTGCAAGACGAGAGCCAGACCAGCACCGATGGGAAGCCAGAGAAAGTCTTTGAGGGGCCGGTGCAGTGGACGATGGTCATCTTCTCGTTGACGATGTCGATCCTGCTCTTCTTCGTTCTGCCCACCTTTCTCGCTCATCTGATCGAGGGCGCGCTGGGGCTGAGCGGCCAGCCGGTGGCCATTAACTTCATCGAGGGCATGATCCGGCTGGTGCTGTTGGTTGGCTACATCTGGGGCATCGGCCGCATGGCCGACATCAAGCGACTGTTCGGCTATCATGGCGCGGAGCACAAGACCATCAACGCCTACGAAGCCGGGGCGGAGCTGACGCCCGTCTCCGTGGCCCGCTTCCCGCTGGAGCACCCGCGCTGCGGCACAGCCTTCCTGCTGACCGTCGTCGTCATCTCCATCCTGCTCTATAGCCTGCTGCCGCCGCTAGACCTCTTGCCGCGCATCTTATCGCGGCTGGTGCTGCTGCCGGTCATCGCCGGTATCGCCTATGAGTTCCTCAAGTTCACCGCCTCTCGGCAGGGCAACCCACTCATCCGGCTGCTGACCAAGCCCAATCTGGCCATGCAGCGTCTGACGACGCGCGAGCCGGACATGGACATGTTGGCTGTGGCCATCGCCGCGTTCGAGAACGTGCTGGCCTATGAGCGCAGCCAGACGGCCGTGGCCAGTGGTGATATGGTCATCGCTGGCGGAGCGGCCGCGGCGGCAGAACCGGCGGCCTAGCGCGGCCCGGCCTCACTGCAACGGCAGCGGTGACTGCAACCACGGCCCCGTTTCGTTGACGCGGATGACGGCCAGCCACTTAACCCACTCCACGCCCCGGCGGCCGGGCAGCACCGCGCGCGCCGGCGCGCCGTGGCCGTGGGCCAGCGGGTGAAACGCATTGTCCTCTTGCCCCAGTGTGCCCAACGCCAATAGCGCCGCCGTGGCCTCATCCACGGGGAAACGCCGCCGGTAGCCAGAAACGGCCTCGAAAGTGACGCTGGCCGCCGCTGGCAGCACGCCCGCTCGCGCCAGCAACTCGCCCACGACCACGCCGCGCCAGCGCTGGACAGAGTACCAGCCGCCGGTGCAATCGATCGCCGCGGCCACTTCCGATTGCGCCATCGCGGCCAGCTCCTCGTAGGTCAGCGACAGCGGCCGGGCCACGGCCCCCTCGACCCGCAAGCGCCAGGCTTCCCGGTCGATGGGCGGCGGCCGGTCGGCGATCCAACTGACCACGGGGAAATCGGGCGTGTGGCTGCCGATCTCATAGGAGCCAGTGAAGCGGCGGCCCGCCCCGGATAGACCAAGAGCGGCGTTGGCCCGGCCAACCACAGCCCAGAACAGCAGCCCGCCGGACAACGTCGCCAACCCGCCCAGAAACAGCCGCCGCCCGGCGGCCCCTGGCACGCGTCGCACAGTGCGCATGTGCCAGGCATGCCAGAGCATTAGGCCCATCAGGGGCACAGCGATGTAGATGTGCAGGCTGACCAAGCTGAAACCGCCCCAATAGAGCGGGCCGTGAAACGTCCACAACAGCCCCGATAGTAGCGTCAGCACAAACAGCGCCAGCGCCACGGCAAAGCCGATCCGCCGGCCTGTCCAGCGCCGCTTGCGCCGCCAGGCGTCGAGGACAATGGTGGCCTTGGCGAAGAAAAGCAGAACCAGGCCATAGGCGACGATGCCGTGCAGCTGCAAAATCCAGGCGTCCGCCTCCCGGCCGTTGGTAAAGCCGAAATAGCCGGTGATGCCCTGCGCCGTCAGCAGGAGTAGCAGAAGCAAGTTGACCCACGGGCGCTTCATTGTCTCTGTCCCAAAAGGGTATTAGCCGCCATTCTAGTGTAAACTACGGGCGCATGTCTACAACGATGCCCGTCGACTCACGCAGCGTTACGGTTTCCGTGCCGGCCACCAGCGCCAACCTGGGGCCGGGTTTCGACTGCTTGGGGCTGGCGCTGGAACTGCGGAATGAGGTCACTTTTACTGCCGGTGGGCCGCTGCTGCCCCATAACAGCCCCCAGCCGACCGCCTATCACTTCACAGTCAGCGGTATCGACGCCAACAAGGTTCCGTCCGACGGCCGCAACCTGCTCATCCAGGCTGCCGACACGCTCTTCCAGCGCGCCGGCCGGCGGCCAGCAGACGTGTCCGTGAGCGTGCTCAACCGCATTCCCGTGGGCAGTGGGCTGGGCAGTAGTTCCGCGGCCATCGTCGCCGGGCTGCTGGCCGCCAACGCCGTCAGCGAGGCAGGTTGGACGCAGGATCGGCTGCTGCGACTGGCCGTAGAGATGGAGGGTCACCCTGATAATGTCGCCCCGGCGCTGTTGGGCGGGCTGGTGCTGGGCGTCTTGCCCGACGCGACCTACGGCCCGGCCGAGATCATCCTGCGGCGCATCCCTGCGCCGCGGCCGGCGGTCGTAGTAGTCCTGCCCGACTTCCCCTTCCTGACCGCCGACGCGCGCGCCGCCCTGCCACCGACCGTGCCGCGAGCCGACGCCATTTTCAACGCCAGCCGTGTGGCCCTGCTGCTGCACGCGCTGACGAGCGACGATGCCGAATGCTTGCGCGTGGCTATGGGCGACCGGCTGCACCAACCCTACCGGCTGCCGCTCATTCCCGGCGCGCTGGCGGCCTACGAAGCCGCCTATGCCGCCGGGGCGCTGGGCGTGGCTCTCAGCGGCGCAGGGCCGAGCCTGCTGGCCTTTGTAGCCGGCAACAGCGCCGACAATGGCGCCGCCGTCGGCCGGGCCATGACCGACGCCTTTGCCGCCGCTGGTCTGTCCAGCCGCACCTGGCTGCTGCGGGCGTCGGCCGCCGGCGCTCGGCTGTCCGTGGAGAACTAGCGCCTGGCGAACGTCGCGCTGCCTCGGTGCGATGAAATGCTTTGGTCAGCTTGTTGACCTTTTGTTACACTTTCTATCGACCGCGGCCGAGCGCTCAAATCGGCCGGCATCACCTCGTGAAGGAGAATTGAATGGAAAAGGAGACTCTCCTGGACTGGTACCGTCAGATGGTACTTGGCCGTCGTTTCGAGCAAAAGTGCGCCGAACTCTACCAACTCGGCAAGATCGGTGGCTTCCTGCATCTCTATATTGGCCAGGAGGCGACCGCCGTCGGCTCCATCAACGCCCGCCGCCCGCAAGACCACGTCATCACCGCCTATCGCGACCACGTCCACGCCCTCGTGTCCGGCGCGGCCCCGAAGCGGCTGATGGCCGAGTTGCTGGGCAAGGACACCGGCGTCAGCCGGGGCAAGGGCGGCTCGATGCATCTGGCCTCGGTGGAACATAACTACTGGGGTGGCTATGGCATCGTTGGCGGGCACATCCCGTTGGGCACGGGCCTGGCCCTGGCCGAGCAGTATAAAGGCACCGACGCCGTTGTCCTGTGCTACATGGGCGACGGCTCGACCAACATCGGCTACTTCCATGAATCGCTCAACATGGCCGGCGTCTGGGACTTGCCGGTTGTCTACATCGTCGAGAACAATAAGTACGGCATGGGCACGTCGGAGGCCCGCGCCTCGGCCGGGACAATGCTGGCCAAGGCCGCGGCCTACGGCATGACCGGGCGGCAGGTAAACGGCATGAACGTCATGGAGGTCTACGAGGCCACGCGTGAAGCGATTGATGCCATCCATGCCGGGCACGCGCCGCAGTTCTTGGAAGTGATCACCTACCGCTACGAGGGCCACAGCATGGGCGACCCCCTCCGCTACCGCACCAAGGAAGAGGTCGAGAAGTGGCGCGCCGAAGACCCCATTGGCATTCTCGAACGCTATCTCTACAGCGAGAAGATGGCTACCGAGGCCGACCTGGACAAGATCGAAGATGAGGTCGAGAAGGTCATCGCTGAGGCAGTCGAATTCGCCGAGCAGTCGCCCTTCCCGGCCCCGGAGGCGCTGTTCGAGGGTATCTACGTCGATAACTAGCCACTACGCGGTCGCTGGGCGGCCCATCAGATAGGACAGGAGATAGCATGGCACTGATTACAATGCGACAGGCGATCACCGACGCCCTGCGCGAGGAGATGCACCGCGACGAGCGCGTGTTCATCATGGGCGAGGAGGTCGGTGTGTGGGGCGGCACCTACGCTGTCACGCGCG
>DAOSMQ010000099.1:3104-7435 GCA_035372725.1 Promineifilum sp. (SeqCode) | reverse complement strand
CACTGCCCTGCCCCCTTCATCAGCACCCCGGCGCTGGGCGACCTGGACGGCGACGGCGACCTGGAGATCGTCATCGGCGGCATCGACAAACGCATCTACGCTTTCCACCACACTGGCCAGCGTGTGGCCGGCTTCCCGCCGCCGAGCGCGCTCTACGCCCGCTTGGGCTGGGAGAACCTACACAATCGCCTGGCCGACAGCATCTGGAGTTCGCCGGCGCTGGCCGATATGAACGGCGACGGCCGCCTCGACATCCTCATCGGCAGCGACGAAGGCAATATCGACAGCAGCCAGCCAGGCGACTCCGGCGGCTGGACATGCCCCTATCGGCTGCCGGGCGGCTGGATGGAGGGCTATTGCGGTGGCTCGCTCTATGGCCTGACCGGCGGCGGCGCGCTGCTGCCCGGCTTCCCGCAATACCGGCTGGAGATCATCCAATCGACGCCGGCGCTGGCCGACGTGACCGGCGACGCCCGGCCGGAGATTTTCGTCGGCATGGGCACTTTCTACTACAACAACAGCCCCGACCGGCCGACCTACGGCCAGCGCTTCTACGCCTTCGACAGCCAGGGGCGCGAACTGCCCGGCTGGGGCGGCGGCCAGCCGACGGGCGACCTTGTGCCCGGGTCGGCCGCCGTTGGCGACATCGCTGGCGACAGCGCGCCGGAGATCGTCGTGGCCACGTTACAGGGCCGTCTCTTCGCCTGGCACGCCGATGGCAGTCTCGTCAGCGGCTTTCCGATGACGCCGCGCAGCCCCTTCGGCGACACCGACCGGCAGGATGTCGGCAAGGGCGTCATCCTGGGCGATTACGACGGCGACGGCAAGATGGAAATCTTCATGACCATCGGCTGGTCGATTGGCATCATCGACGGCAACGGCCAGATGCTGACCAAGACCAGCGCAGCCGGCCGGCCGTTCTATTACGCCCAGGGCTTGCTGATGAACAATCCTGTCCTGGCCGATGTGGACGGCGATGGCCAGTTGGAACTGATCGCCCACAACAGCAAGCTCTATGTCTGGGACTTGCCCGGCGGGGCGACGCGCGCCGACTGGCCCATGTTCAAGCACGACCCGGCCCGCACGGGCGCGCTGTCGTCTGCGGCCAAAACGGCGACGCTCAGGCTATCGCCGGAGGAGCTTGAGATCGGCTACGCGCCGAACCTGACGCGCCAGCTCCGGGCGATATTGACGCTCGACGTGCCCGCCACCAGCTACGACTGGCGCGTGAGCAGCAGCAACAGCAACATCACTTTCCCCAGGGCCAGCGGCACGGCCACCGGCTGGACGCAGGTTGCCGTCGATGTCCGCGTGCCCGATAATCTGGGATTGGGCCAACACGCGCTGGGCACGATTACGGTCGCAGTGACCGGCCATGGCACGACCATCCGCGATAACGAAGATTCGGTTGACGTGTCGGTCCAAATCGTGCGCGGCAGCACGCGGGCCAAAGTGCCTGTCATCTTTGCGCCGCGGCCATAGGAGTCACATCATCGTCAACGGCCACGTGGTCCTCGTTACCCCGGCTTACCCGCCTTTTCCCGGCGGCGGCGAGCGCTACGTTGGCGCGGTCGCTCGCGGTCTCGTTGCCGCTGGTTGGCGCGTCACCGTGCTGACCAGCTCAGCGGCCACCGAGGCGGACTTCTGGCAGGGCGCGCCGGCGACGTCGGACAAGGACGAGGATGGCGTGCGCGTCATCCGCCGGCCAGTGCGGCCCACCCCAGGCGGGCGGACGGGTCTGTTGTTGTGGCGCAAGGGGATGGTGCTGCTGTCCAGCCTGCCGACCGACCCCGCCGGCGCGCTGATGCGCATGGCCCGGCGCGTGCCGGCCATTGACGGCCTGGATGAGACTCTGGCCGGGCTGGACGCCGACGTGCTCCACGCCTTCAACGGTTCGTGGGAGTGTGGGCTGGTGGCTGCCTACGCTCGCGCCCTGGCCACCGCGACGACCGCGTCGCCCACCGCGACGGCCGCGTCGCCCACCGCGACGGCCGCGTCGCCTACCGCGACGGCTGCGTCGCCCACCGCGACGGCTGCGTCGCCCACCGCGACGGCTGCGTCGCCCACGCCCCTCGTTGTCACCCCCTTTGCCCACCTGGGCGAGCACGGCAACGACCGCGTGGCTCGCAACTCGACCATGAGCCACCAACTGCGCATTATGCGCTCAGCCGATCGCCTACTGACGCTGACGACGGTGGAAGCCGACGGCCTGGCTCGCTACCACGTGCCGGCGGAGCGGCTAGGCGTCATCGGCAGCGCCGCCGACCCGCCGCCGGCCGACTTCCGCGCCTCGCCTTACTACGCCACCGACCACTGCGAGGCGCGGGGAACGTTCGGCGTCTACATCGGCCGCCTGTCCTACGACAAGGGCGCGCTGCACGCCGCCGATGCCATCCGCACCCTGCGGCAACGCGGCCGCGACGTGGCCCTGCTGCTCATTGGTTCCAGCACGCCCGAATTCGAGCGCTACCGGCGCGGCCTGTCGCCCCACGACCGCGCCGCCATCCGCACCCTGGGCGTCCTGTCTGACAGGGACAAGCATGCCGTCCTCAGCCGGGCCAAGTTCCTGATGCTGCCCTCGCGCAGCGATTCGTTCGGCATCGTCATCCTGGAGGCGTGGAGCCACAGCGTGCCGGTCATCGCTGCGCGGGCGGGCGGCATCCCCGGCGTCGTCGATGACGGCGCGACCGGGCTGCTGGTGCCTTTCGCCGACGTCGAGGGGCTGGTCGCGGCTGCCGAGCGACTCATCAGCGACGAGCCGTTCGCCCAGCGCCTCGGCTGGCAGGGCTACGAACGGCTGCGTAGCGGCTACAATTGGGCCACCGTCGTCAAGCGCGTGGCCAGCCACTACGAGCAGGTCATCGCCGCCCACCACCAACGCTGACATGTGGTGCGATTCTCCCGAATCGCATCCCCACAAGCCTACCCATCCCTCATCCCTCATCCCTCCTCCCTCCCCATGCGCATCCTCCACGTCGTTCACCAGTACCCTCCGCAACACGTCGGCGGCACTGAGGTCTATACCCGGGCCGTGGCCGGCTACCAGGCCGCCGCCGGCCACGCCGTGGCTGTCTTTTGCCCGGAGCCGGGCGACGTCCGACCCACGCCGGACGACGAGACGGGCCGGCTGGTCGTCCACCGCGCTGGCGATGGAGCGCGTGGGCGGACGGCCGTCTTTCTGAGCACCTTCGGCGGCGGCCGGCTGGCGGGCAGTTTCGCGGCGGCGCTGGCCGAGACGCAGCCCGACGTCGTCCACCTGCAACATCTGATGGGCCTGCCCCTGGCCCTCGTGGAGCAAATCAAGGCCGCCGGCCTGCCCTACGTCATCAGCCTGCACGACTACTGGTACGGCTGCGCCAACGCGCAACTGTTGACCAACGACGACGGCCGCCTCTGCCGCGGGCCGGACGCCGGCCACGTCAACTGCGGCCGCTGTGCCCTGGCGCGGGCCGGGTTGGGCGGGCTGACAGCGCTGGCCCCGGCGGTGGCTCCGCTGATGGCCCGGCGCGGGCGGGCGCTGCGGCAGGTGTTTGCCGGGGCGGCGGCCGTGCTGGCCTCGACCGGGTTCGTCCGCCGCGCCTATGCCGGCATGGGCTTCCCGACGGAGCGCGTCCACATCTGGCCATTGGGCATCGACGCCGGCGCGGACGAGTTGGCCGCGGCGCGCGCGGCCCAAACGGCGCGGCCCGCCGGCGAGCCGCTGCGGGCCGGCTACATCGGCGGCCTCAGCCCGCAGAAGGGTGTCCACCACCTCGTCGCCGCCGTCCAGCGGTTGCCGGCCGAGGCCGCGGCCCTATCCATCTACGGCGACGCCAGCGCCTTTCCCGACTACGCCGCCGGGCTGCGGGCCGCGGCGACTCATCCCGGCATCCGCTTCCCCGGCCGGTTGTCGCGGGCGGCGCTCTGGCCGGCGCTGGGCGGGCTGGATGTGCTCGTCGTGCCGACGCTGTGGTACGAGACCTACTCGCTCATCGCCCACGAGGCCTTTGCGGCGGGCGTGCCGGTGGTGGCCTCGCGCATTGGCGTCATGGCCGAGGTCGTGCGCGATGGTGTCGATGGGCTGCTCTTCCCGCCCGCTGACGAAGCGGCGCTGGCCGATATTCTGCTGGCGCTGGCCGAGCAGCCGGAGCGGCTGGCCGCTCTGCGCGCCGGCATCCGCCCTGTGCCTACCCTGGCCGACCATAGCCGCCGCCTGTTGGGCCTCTACGAGAGCCTGTCTTAGGCCGGGCAGGGGCAGTGCCAGGTCGGAAGATGCGCTCACGCAAAGCGCTCACGCCAAGGACGCCAAGGGGGCCAAGGCGCAAAGAAGAAGCTTTCTTCCTTTGCGCCTT
>DAOSMQ010000099.1:0-3004 GCA_035372725.1 Promineifilum sp. (SeqCode) | reverse complement strand
CAAGGACGCCAAGGGGGCCAAGGCGCAAAGAAGAAGCTTTCTTCCTTTGCGCCTTGGCTCCCTTTGCGGCTTTGCGTGAGCTCCTATTGACCTGGCCATGCCCCTGCTAGGCGGGACGTGGCAAATCGGCCAAACGCGCTATAATCCAGCGTCGTTGCCCGGCGATGGCAACGGGAGACAATACAGCGGATGAGCGTCAACAGCCGGCCCGAAAGCGGCGACAAACCAGTCTACATCTACAACGCCGACCGCCGCTGGGCTAACTGGCGCGAGATCGTCGGTGATAAGCTGCGGGACCTGCGCCACTATCACTATCTGCTGCGCAATCTGGTCGTCCGCGACCTGAAGGCGCGCTACAAAAACTCGATCCTGGGCATCCTCTGGAGCATCCTCAACCCGCTGTTCCTGATGCTCGTCTTCACCATGCTGTTCACGGTGATGGCCAACAGCGCGTTGCGTCAATACCCCGTCTTCGTCCTCGTCGGGCTAATTCCGTGGAACTTCTTCAGCGGCGCGCTGACCAGTGGGACGACTTCGGTGACCGGTAACTCGGCCCTGGTGAAAAAAGTCTACTTCCCGCGCGAACTCCTGCCGACCTCGGCGCTGTTGTCGAATCTGGTCAATTTCCTGTTCGCCTTTGCCGTGCTGGTGGTCTTCCTCTACGTGTTCGGCATTGGCCTGACGATCCACGCCCTGTGGGTGCCGGTGCTGCTGCTGACGCAGCTCATCTTCACCCTGGGGCTGTGCCTGCTGCTGGGCAGCCTGACTGTCTTCTACCGCGACGTGCTGATGATCCTGGAGGTCGTCATCCTGGCCTGGTTCTTCATGACGCCGGTGTTCTACTCGCTGGAGATGTTCGGCCCTACGGCCACCGTGCTGGGCGTCACCTTCAACCCGGCCCAGGTCATGCGCTGGGTCAACCCGATGGCTTCGATCATCGACGGCTATCGCACCGTCCTGTGGGGCACCTACGGCAGCAACGGCCCGGTGGGCATGAACGCCGCCTATCTGGTGCGCACGTTGGTGACATCGCTCATCGTCCTGATGATCGGCTATGGGGTCTTTGTGCGGCTGAATCCATATTTTGGCGAGAAGTTGTAGACCCGGCGGCGCGCATCGTACCAAACTATGACTCGTAAGGGACTTTTGCGTCTGGCGTCACTTCTGGCGGCGCTGTTTACCGGCCTGACGCTGGTTGCCTGTGGCGGCCCGGCGGTGGCCCAGGTGACGCCCTTTCCCACAGGGACGACCAGCCCCACAATTGCCGCTACCGACACCCACACGCCAGAGCCTCCCGTAAGCCCATCGCCGGCCGCGTCCAATACGCCGGCGGCCACGGCCGAACCGGGCAGCACCGACACGCCCCGGCCGACGGCCACCGCGCCGGCCACGACCACGCCGCTCCCGACGGCCACGCCCACCAGCGTGCCCCAGTTCAACCCCACGCCAGCGCTGAACATCACCGGCTCCATGCGCGAGGGCGTGCCCACGCCGCCGACGGCTATCCCCTCGCCCGTGCCTGCCTTCGAGCTGCCGGAGGGCACGACCAACATTCTCCTGTTGGGCAAGGACCAGAACGCCGACGGCAGCGACGCGCGCTCGGACACGATGATCATCGTCTCCGTCAACCGCGAGGCGCAGACGGCATCGATGATCTCGCTGCCGCGCGACCTCTACGTTTACATGCCCAACCGCATCATGGGCCGGCTGAACACGGCTGTGAACCTGGGTGGCGTCGAGTTGTTGGAACAGACGATCCTCTACAACTTCGGCATCCCCATTCACTACTACGCTCAGGTCGACTTTGATGGCTTTAAGCAAATCCTCGATCTGCTGGGTGGGGTAACGATGGCCGTTAGCTGCCCGCTGGAAGACTGGCGGCTCATCTCGCCGGAGTTGGACCCGACGCTGGAGGAGAACTGGGAGCGGTTCACGTTGGAAGCCGGCATCCACCAGATGGACGGCGACCTGGCCCTGTGGTATGCCCGCTCGCGCCTGACCACCAACGACTTCGACCGCGGCCGCCGCCAGCAACAACTCCTGACGGCCATGCTCAATCAGAGCGTCGATCTGGGTCTGGTAGCCAAAGCGCCGGAACTGTGGAGCACGTTCCACGAAGTCGTCGAGACGGACATGGACATCGGTCGCATCCTACAGTTGGCGTCGATGGCTCCCGACGTGCGCGACAACGGCGTGCAGCACCTCTATCTGGCCGGCAAAATGCAGGCCTGGACGGTTCCTGAGACCGGCGCGGCGGTACAGTTGCCCATCTGGGAAGGCGAGAACATGATGTACGATACCTTCCGCCGCCTGCTGCTGCCGCCGGCGCTCAATCGGGCCGACCGCGCGCCCATCACTGTGGAGATCGTCAACGCCAGCCAGTATCCCGCCCAGGGGTTGCTGGCGGCCGACAACCTGGCCTGGTATGGCTTTGTGCCGGTCATGGGCGAGACGCGCGCGCCACAGGCCACGAGCGAGATGACCTACTACGGCGATAACTTCAAAGGTTCCTACGATTGGCTGTTCGCCTGGGTAATGGGCATGCCCCGCGACAACATCCGGCTTTCGGATGAGACCAGCGCCGCCAACTATCGCGTGGTCATCGGCGACGACTATAACCCCTGCCGCCCGGCCTTCCTGGCCCCGCAAGAGGCGCTGCCGGAGTCGTAATTGCCGGCCCGCGCGCATATGGGCATAATCCATCTGTTGCCGACGCGCAACAGTCCTTAGCAGGGACGATGGCCATCTTGGCGACGACCATCGTCCCGCTTGTTGGCCGCCTGGGAGGGTACCGTTGAACGATAAGCGTGAGATTACCGGCTGGATGATGTACGACTGGGCCAACTCGGCTTTCAGTACGACCGTCGTCACCGCCCTGCTGGGGCCGTACATTCAGTCATTGGCCGAGTCGGCCGCCGAACCGTTCCGCTTCCTGGGCGCGGCCATCGAGCCGGGAGCCATCTACCCGTTTGCCGTGTCGCTCTCGGTCGTCTTGCAGGTCATC
>DAOSMQ010000098.1:0-7447 GCA_035372725.1 Promineifilum sp. (SeqCode) | reverse complement strand
CGTAGCCGGTCGAGCCGCGCACGTTGGGCACGAGGACGGCATAGCCGCAGGCGACGAGGTATTGCGTCAGGAAGTCGAACCACGGCCGCGCCTGCCACTCCGGCCCGCCGTGGACGTTGACGACCACCGCGACCGGCCCGGTGGCCGTGCGCGGCCGGTAGAGCCAGGCCGGAATGGCGCGGCCGTCGAACGTCGGGTAGCGGATCAACTCGGCATCGACAAAGCTGTCCGGCGCGATGCCGCCCTGGGTCATGTGGGTCAGCGGGCGCACACTCTGGCCCATCGTCGCCCAATTCCACAGGTAGACATTGCTGGTGCTGCGTGGCGTGGTATAGGCGAAGGCCAGCGAGGACGATGTGGGGTCAAAGGCGATGCGCTCATCGTGGATACCCAGCACGCCGTCGGGCAAGATCGGCCCTGGCTGCGCCTCGCCGCGCTCCATGTCCAGCAGTTCCATCCGGCTATAGCCGTCCTGATTGATGGTGAAGGCCAGAAAGCGGCCATTGGTTGACAGGCTGAAGTGCTCCAGATCGTAGAGCGGCCCCACGACGGTCTCCCACAAACCAGCCGCCAGGTCAAAGCGCAGCAGGTTCGTCCGATCGCTGTCGAAGTCCGTGACGACGTAGACATAAGCGCCATCGGCGCTATAAACAGGGTACTGGTAGCGGGCCGGACGATCCGTCGGGCTAAGGGCGCGGGCGTGGCCGGTGCTCAGATCCAACTCCATCAGGTCGTGGGCGGCCGAGAAACCCATGCGCGTAAAGAGGACGCGGTCGGCGGTCGGGTGGGCGGCAACGTCGTAGAGCAGACCCGGCACGTCGCTTTGCCACAGCAACTCAACCACGCCGCTATCAAGCGTCTGCCGGTAAATGCCAAAATGGCTGCGGTGGTCGCGGTTGGCGGCGAAGAGGATGGTGTGGCCGTCGGCCGACCACTGGCCGGGGATGTGCATGACGTCGTCGCAGCCTTCGGTCAGGCAGGTCTCCACGCCCTGCGCCGGATCGAGCAGCCAGAGTTGGGCGTTCTCGTTGCCGCCACGGTCGCGGGTGAAGAGGATGCGCCTATCACCGGGCGCGGGCGAGCAGCACAGCCACAGGACGCGATCCGCGGCGAAGGTCAATTGCTCCGGCATGGTGATGGTGCGGCCGGTGTCGCCCAGGGACACGCGCCACGCCTGCGGCACGCCGGTCAGGTCGCTGATGAAGACGAGCCAGCAGCCGTCGCTGCTGAAGCTGGGCATGTAGGCCAGCTTGACGTTGAGGTAGCGATCGATGGCGGGCGACATGGCGACGCGGCGCGCTGTCCGCTAACCCTCCAGAAAGCCATCGGCGGCGAAGGCCGGATGGGGATAGTCGTAGAAGCCGTGGCCGTTCTTGCGCCCGTGCCGGCCGCGGTCGAGGTAGCCCCGGACGAAGTCGGCGTTGGCCCGCAGGCCCCTGTCGCCCAGAGCGTTGGCCCAGAAGTCGGTGATCGTCCAGATCGTCTCCAGGCCGATCATGTCCATGATGCCAAACGGGCCAATAGGGGTTTTCATGATGCCCATCCAGGCGCGGTCGATGTCGGTCACGTCGGCGATGCCTTCGGCAGCCAGCTTCAACGCCGCGCCATTGAGAGCGCTAAGCATGGCGTTAAAGACGTAGCCGGAGCTTTCGCGCTGAGTGACGATGGGTATCTGGCCGATGCGGCGGGCGAAGGCGACCAGCAGCTCGACGACAGCCGGCGCGGTATCGCTGTGGGCCATGATGTCAACGACATTGGCGTCCCAGGGCGGCAGGTGGAAGTGCAGCGCGGCGAAGCGCGCCGGCCGGCCGGTGGCCGCGGCGAACATTGACGGCAGCAAGGTGGAGGAGTTGGTGGTGAAGACGGTGTGGGGCGGGCAGAGTTCGTTGAGTTGGGCAAAAACGCGACCCTTCAGCGCCGGGTCTTCGGGCACGGACTCCGAAACCAGGTCGGCGCGGGCCGCGGCAGCGGGCAGGTCGCTCGTTGGGGCCACGCGGGCCGCCGCGGCCGTCGCCTCGGCCGGCGAGAGGCGGCCGTGGCGGGCAAAAGAGGCCGCCAGGATGTTGATCTCATTGTGGGCGGCAGCCAGAGCGTCTGGCGCGGTGTCATACAGGTCAACGTCGAGGCCGTACAGGGCACATTGCAGGGCGATCTGTCGCCCCATCGTGCCCGCGCCCACAACGAGTACGCGGCCAATGGCGTCAGCGCCGGCGTCGGCAGTCCATTCAGTGTTCATGTAGCTCCCATCCAGTCAGGCCGATAGGGGGCGTCGTTGGCGTCGAACTCCGCGCGCGTCAGACCAAAGAGCAACTCGTCATAGTAGCGCCCGTTGATGAAGAGCGTCTCGCGCCGCCGGCCTTCGTCGCGAAAGCCGAGGGCATGGTGCAGGCGAATGGAGGCGGTGTTGCCCTCGACACAGGCGGAGTTGCATTTGTGGTAGTTGCGCTCCAGGAAGCCATAGCGCAGCAGGATGCGCGTGGCGTCCTGGGCATAGCCGCGCCCGCGGAACGGCGCGGCGACGCGCACCCCGAAGCTGAAGTTGCCGTCCTTGCGGTTGCGCGTATGGTAAGATAGCCCGCCGGCGTCCTCACCGTCGAGGTTCTCAATGGTGAAAAGGATCAGGCCGTCGATGTCGCGGCAGTTGGCGAAGCGGGCCAGCCTGTCGCGGAGGTCGTCGCTAGTAGTGGGCAGTTCGATGCCCAATTGCAACACCTGCCGGCCGGGGCTATCCAGCCGGTCGCGCCAGGTCCCCTCGGCGTCATCGGGCGACACCGGCCGCAGCCGGGTGAGGCGTCCTTTCCAGAAGTAGCGAGTGTCGTCCATAATACAGTTCTCGCGCGGGTCGTCGGCTAGAATTATCGCATTTGCCGGCCGGGACTACAAATAAGGAGCACGCTTATGGATATTGCCGAGGTGCTGGCGCTTTATGATCGCGAACAGCGCCGCGAGATTACTTTTCCAGATATGGAGCGGCACGCGCTGACGGACATTGTCCGCTTTGTACGGCCGAAACCGGGCATGAGTTTTATTCTCTATAGCGATTTGGACGAGGCCACGGCCGACGCGGCCATCGACGCGCAGATCGCTTACTTCGCGAACAACAACCTGAAGATGGAGTGGAAGGTCTATGGCCACGACCGGCCGGCCGACCTGGCGCAGCGGCTCATTGCCCGCGGCTTTGAGCCGGAGGACGAGGACGCCATTATGGCCCTCGACGTGGCCCACGCGCCGGCAGCGCTCCTGGCCGAACCGGCCGCGGACGTGCGCCGGCTGACCGACCCCGCGCAACTGGCGGATGTAGTTGCCGTCCTGGAAGCGGTGTGGACTGAGAAGTTCGGCTGGGTCTATGAGCGGCTGGGCGGGCACATGGCTATCCCCGGCTATCTGAGCGTCTACGTGGCCTATGTCGGTGAGCGGCCGGCGGCGGCCGGCTGGACGTACTTCAGCGAAGGTAGTTTCGCCAGCCTGTGGGCCGGGTCAACGCTGCCGGCCTACCGCCGCCGCGGGCTATACACGGCCTTGCTGGCCGCGCGAGTGCGCGAGGCGCGGGCGCGGGGCGTGCCCTATCTGACCATCGACGCGGGCAGCATGAGCCGCCCCGTCGTGGCGCGGCACGGCTTCGCGTTGCTGACGACGGCCATCTCGTGTGAGTGGAAGGGCGACGGCCGCTAAGGCTCTTCGTGCCGGGCACTTTCTTGCGCCAACCACAAGAAAAGTGCGATGCCCTTCGGAAGGGGCCACGCACTGGCAGAAACAAAAAGACGCGGCGTGGGCCGCGTCTTGTTGTTTCTAGTAGCTCAGTGCTACCCGTGGCGCGGGTTGCCAGGGGGGAATATCTTCGCGTGTACACTCGGACTGAATCGCCGCGGCAACTTCTTGGCGCAGATCCTCAAAGATATCCTCGGGGTAGGATAGCCAGCTGCCTTTGCCCAACGGGCACGGCCCGGCTTCGGCCAACAGCTTGGCCAGCGTCCGGCGCGATTCGACATATAGTGACAGGTTCATCATATCACCCCCGCTTGCTCTGGAAGAATTAGACAGGGCCACGCACCATGCAGGTGGCGCGGGCGTTTTGGTCATCCATCATTGCGGACACAGCCAGGGCGGCAGGTATCCAGTGGGTACTATGTTGGGCAGATGACGGACTGTCCGGCCCATAGAGCAACGTACAAGATGACAGTATAGCAGACTGTGGCCTGAGTGTAACTAAGCATTTGTGCCATATTTAACAAACGCTCAACGGACAGAGTAGACAGGGGAGGGGTTAGGGGATAGGAGGCAGTAGGTCAGTAAGCAGTAGACAGTGGACAGTCGTCGGCCGGCAGGCGACACAGCGGTCGGCGGTCAGCGGTCGGCCGCCGGCGGGAACAGACGGAAGCTGTCGGCATCGACGTGGCGGGCGGCGTGCATGAGGACGGCGTTCATGACCTCGATGGCCATGCGCGACTCCAGAGTGATGCCGGCGCGCACGCCGACGCAGGGGTCGTGGCGGCCCTGGCCCAGCTCGAAGTCGATCTCTTCCAGGTTCTTGCGCACCGACAACTGTGGCCGGACGATGGAACTAGTTGGCTTGAAGCTGACGCGGGCGACGAGGGGATTGCCGGTCGTGACGCCGCCCAGCAGACCGCCGTGGCTGTTGCCGGCGTAGCCCGCGGCGCGAATGGGGTCGTTGTTGTCGCTGCCGCGCCGCTCGGCCACGGCCGCGCCATCGCCGATCTCGCACGCCTGGGCCGCGTGCAGCCCGCCGAGGCTGCCCATCAGCCGCAGCTTGAGACTGTTGTAGAGCGGGTCGCCGGCCAACGCGGGCACGCGCACGGCCACGACCTCCACGGCCGCGCCCAGCGAATCGCCGGCCACGCGGGTGTGCTTGATCAGGTCGGCCGCGGCGACGGCGAAGCCGGCGTCGATGGTGGGGATGCCCACACCGGTCCATGTCGCCGCGACAGCTTCCTCCAGCGCGGCGACGCGCTCCGGCGCGGGGTGGGGGCCAAAGTCGCGCACGGCATCGGCCAGCGTTTGCGCAGCGCGCAACGGCCCGACCTGGGCCACGGACGACAGCAAGACCGTGCCGAAGGCCGCGCGCAGGTAGAGCCGGGCGACGCTGCCGCCGATCACGTCGGAGATGGTCGCCCGGTAGCTGGAGCGGCCGCCGCCGCGAATGTCGGCCGCGCCGCCGGACTGGTGGAACTTGACCAGGTCGGTGTGGCCGGGGCGGACGACGCCGCTCTCGCCGCGGAAGGGGTCGTAGTGGCCGGAGCGGCCGGCGGTGGACAGGACGACGGCGGCGATGGGTTCGCCGGTGGTCGCGCCGGCTTCGTAGGTGGCCGCCGTCTGGCTGTCGCCAAGCGCGTCGCCGAACGACAGTGGCGGGCCGGCGGTCAGCCTGTCGTGGTCGTCCTGGTAGAGGCCGGCCAGGAAGGCGACGCGGTCGGCCTCGCGGCGGGGCGTGCCGTGGCGGGTGCTGCCGGGGCGGCGGCGGTCGAGGTAGGCCTGCACCGCCGCGCGCTCCAGCCACAGGCCGGGCGGGCAGCCGAAGACGATGGTGACGATGCCGGGGCCGTGCGATTCGCCCGCGCCGGCCACGGCGAAGAGAGGGCCGCCGAGGAGTTCCATGAGGCAATTATGCTATAATGCGCGCATGGCAACAATTACGCTTGAGGTTCCAGATGAGTTGGCGCAACGCCTGGAGAGTGTAGGCGGGCGATTGCCGGCGCTACTGGCTTACGCGCTCGATGTGGCTGGTATACCGGGCAGTTCAATTGCCTCCGAACACTCCCCTCTCTGGGGCGAGGTTATCGAGTTTCTGGGTAGCGGTCCCAGCGCCGAGGAAGTCCTAGCCTTTAAGATCTCCGATGGTGCTCAAGGGCGTTTAGAAGACCTTCTCTATTTGAACCGCGAAGAAACTCTGACCCCGCAGGAACAAGACGAGTTGGATGCCTTTGCCCAGATCGACCATCTCTTCACCCTGCTCAAGGCGTATTTGCGCCAGACCAACTCGGCTGCCTGAAACTTGTGTCTCGACCGCATATCCCGACATCGCTGCGAACGCTTGTCTTCGAGCGGGCCGCCGGTCGCTGTGAGTACTGTCGCATCCATCAGGATGACGTGGCGTCGCGCCATCCGATTGACCACATTACGCCAATATCACATGGTGGCGAGACAGACGAGGCCAACCTGGCCCTGGCTTGTGTACTCTACAATACGGCCAAAGGGAGCAACCTTTCGGGCGTTGATCCCCTGACTGGACGAGTGGCCGCGCTGTACGATCCGCGTCGCCAGAAGTGGAGCCGCCACTTTGCCCTTGAGGGGGCCGCTATTGTCGGGCTAACGGCAACAGGCCGGACGACGATCCGGGTCTTGCGGCTGAACGATCCGCAGCGGAGCGATGAACGGCTCCGGCTTCAGGCCATCCATCGGTACCCGCGGCGGTGAATGGCGCTGCGGCGCTCACTGCACGAGCTTCTCGGCGAACTGCCGCACGGCCGCCAGGTGCTCCCCCGCCGTCTTGAACCCCGCCCCCATCGTATTCAAACTGACGTGCGTCGCCCCGGCAGCGCGCCAGCCCGCCAGCGTCCGGCCGAGCGCGTCCAGGTCGCCGTCGCCCCAGTGCAGCCGCGGCTCCAGGCCGATATCGGCGCGGCTGCGGCCGGCTTCGGCCAGATAACCGTCGAGCGTCGCCAGGGCGCCGGTGGCGGCCTCGGCCGTGCGGAAGCCGGGCAGCCAGCCGTCGCCCAGCCGGGCCAGCCGGCGCAGCACGGCGTCGGCGTGGCCGCCGAGCCAGAGCGGGATGGGCCGCTGCACCGGCAGGGGGTTGAGGCCGGCGTCGGGGATGTCGTGCCAGCGACCCTTGAAGGTGACCAGTTCCTGCGTCCACAGGGCGCGCAGCACTTCGATTTGCTCCTCCTGCCGCCGGCCGCGGGTGTGGAAGTCCTGGCCCAGGGCGATGTACTCGACCTCGTTCCAGCCCGTGCCGATGCCCAGGCGCAGCCGGCCGCCGCAGAGCACGTCCAGCGTCGCCGCCTGCTTGGCCACCAGGGCTGTCTCGCGCTGGGGCAGGATGAGAATGCCTGTGGCGAAGCCGAGGCGGGTGGTGACGGCGGCCATGTAGGTGAATAGCAGGAACGGCTCCATGAATGACGTCTGGTAGGTGTAGGGGCCGCTCCAGCCGCCGGGCCGGTCGGGGTTCGCGCCGAGGACGTGGTCATAGGCCAGAACGTGGGCGAAGCCGAGCGCCTCGGCCGTCTGGGCGTAGTCGCGGACGGCGGCGGGGTCGGCGGGGTATTCGGTTTGGGGGTAGACGAGGCCGATTTGCATGGGGAGAGTATAGCAGTATTCCGTCAGTCAGTAGTCAGTCAGTCCAGGGCTTTTCCAAAGTCGTCAGTTGCTCGAAGCCCTGACAGGTGGGCGGCCAAACTCTCTCTGGTGCAAAGGAAACTTCAGGCCGCCC
>DAOSMQ010000097.1:0-7479 GCA_035372725.1 Promineifilum sp. (SeqCode) | reverse complement strand
GTAGTGGCCGCGCGCCTGCTACAGGTCGGCCCGGTTGACAGCCGCGGCGCGCACCGCCACCAGCACCTCGTCCGGCCCCATCGCCGGCTCAGGCGCGTCACCCCAAGCCAACACCGGATGGTCCTTCTCGCCTTGTACCAGGATCGCTTTCATGGCCAGAAATTTAACGCAAAGACGCAAGGGTGCAAAGACGGTCTCACGCAAAGACGCCAAGAACGCCAAGCTCAGAAAGATTCCGAGCTTGGCGTTCTTGGCGTCTTTGCATGAGATTTTCTTCGCGCCTTGCGTGAGATTTTCTTCGCGCCTTGCGTCTTCGCGTCTTTGCGTTAAATTTCTTCATCAGGAGAGCACCCCATGACCCAACGCGATTCCTACACAGTCGAAGTGGCCGGCCTGCTGCGCCACTTTCCGCTTTTCGAGGTCGCCCCCGGTGTGCGCATCGCCGTGTTCAACATGCTCGGCGACACCTACGTGGTCAAGGCGTCGGCCGCGGCGCTGGCCGAGCGGCTACGCGACATCCCCGCCGACGTGCTGCTGACGGCCGAGGCCAAGAGCATTCCCCTTATCTACGAGATGAGCGCCCTGATGGGCCTGCCCTACGTCGTCCTACGCAAGAGCTACAAGAGCTACATGGGCGAGGCCATTAGCGCCGAGACCGTGTCGATCACCACCGGCGCGCCGCAGACGCTCTTTCTGGACGAGAAAGACCGCGCCTTCATCACCGGCAAACGTGTGATCGTCGTTGACGATGTGATCAGCACCGGCAGTACGCTCAACGGCATGGAGAAGCTCGTCCTGAAGGCGGGCGGCCACGTCGCCCAGATCGCCGCCATCTTCACCGAAGGCGACGACGACTGGTCGCGCGTTGTGGCCCTGGGCAATTTGCCCGTGTTTAGGGATTAGGTTCCAGGGGCCAGGAAAGAGCGCCCTGGAACCTGGCCCCTGGCCCCCTTCTTCACGATGGACGCCGCCACCCTGACCATCTTCAACCACCTCTTCGCCTCCGTGGCCGAGGAGATGGGGGTCACGCTCAACCGCGCTGCCTATAGCCCCAACATCAAGGAGCGGCTCGACTACAGTTGCGCCGTCTTTCTGGGCGGCGAGCGGCCGGCGCTGCTGGCCCAGGCCGCCCACATCCCCGTCCACCTGGGGGCCATGCCGGCCTCCGTCCGTGCCGCCGTCGCCGCCTGCGCGCCCCTGCGCCCCGGCGACGTCGTCATCCTTAACGACCCCTACCAGGGCGGCAATCATCTGCCGGATATTACGCTGGTATCGCCGGTGTTCATAGACGGCGCAGGGGAGCAGGGGAGCGGGGCAGCAGGGGAGGTGGCTTCACCGGACATTGCTTCTTTCCCCCCCGCCCCCCTGCCCCCCCGCTCCCCTGCTTTCTTCGTCGCCAGCCGCGCCCACCACGCCGACGTCGGCGGCATGTCGCCCGGCTCGATGCCGCTGTCCACAGAGCTGTACCAGGAAGGCATCATCATTCCGCCGCTGAAGCTGGTAGACGGCGGCCGGCGCAACGACGCCGTCTGGGAGCTGATCCTGCGCAACGTGCGCACGCCGTGGGAGCGCGACGGCGACCTGGCGGCCCAGTTGGCCGCCCACGCCACCGGCGCGGCCCGGCTGGCGGAGATCGCCGGCCGCTACGGCCTCGACGAGACACTGCGCCAGGCCCGCGCCCTGCTGGCCTACGCCGAGAGCCTGACCCGCGCGGCCATCGCCCGCATCCCCGACGGCATCTACCGCTTCGAGGACGCGCTCGACGACGACGGCCAAGGCGACTCCCGTCGCCCCGATGTGCCCGTGCCCATCCGTGTTTCCGTGGACGTGCGCGGCGAGGCGCTGACGGTCGATTTCGCCGGCACGGCCCCGGCCGTGGCCGGCAACCTCAACGCCGTGCCAGCCATCGTCGAGTCGGCTGTGGTCTACTGCCTGCGCTGCGTCGCCCTGGCGCTGCTGGGCGAGTTGCCCATGAACCAGGGCGTCTTTGCCCCGCTGACGGTGCGCATTCCGCGCGGCTCTGTGCTCGACCCGCGCCCGCCCCATGCCGTCGCCGCCGGCAACGTCGAAACGGCCCAGCGCGTCGTCGATGTCGTCTTCGGCGCGCTGGCCGCGGCCCTGCCCGACCTCATCCCGGCGGCGTCGCAGGGGACGATGAACAACCTGACGTTTGGAGGAAACAGGGGCCAGGTTCCAGGTTCCAGGGAAGATGGCATGACCCACGATCCTGTCTCGTCTCCTCTGGCCCCTGACCCCTGGCCCCTGGCCCCTTCTTTCGCCTACTACGAAACCATCGGCGGCGGCGCGGGGGCCGGGCCGGCCGGCGACGGCGCGTCGGGCGTCCACGTCCACATGAGCAACACGCGCAACACGCCGGTCGAGGCGCTGGAGTATAGCTACCCCATTCGCGTCGAGGCGTATGCGCTGCGGCACGGCTCTGGCGGGCGCGGCCGCCACACCGGCGGCGACGGCCTGCTGCGGGCCATCCGCTTCCTGTCGCCGGCCACGGCAACCATCACCACCGAGCGGCGGCGGCGCGGGCCGTATGGCCTGGCCGGCGGCGAGGCGGGCGCGCCCGGCCGCAATGCCCTGCTGCGCGGCAGCGAGGTCGTTCCCTTGCCAGGCAAGGCCACCCTCGTCCTGGAACCGGGCGATATCATCTGGCTGGAGACACCCGGCGGCGGGGGGTGGGGAGAGCCGGGCTGATGTGGTAAACTCCCGCGTGGAGGTCATAGAAAGAGGATATGACAAAGGAGTCCCTGGGCTACGTCGAGCTGGAATGGGTCTGTCCATTCTGTAATACACGCAACCCGGGCCGGCTGAAGGTCTGCGCTAACTGTGGCGCGCCCCAGCCCAAGGATGTCCAGTTCGAGCAGGCCGCCGAAGACCAACTCGTCAAGGACGCTGAAGGGCTGGAGATGGCCAAAGCGGGGCCGGACATCCATTGTCCCTTCTGCGGCACGCGCAACCCCGCCGGAGCCAAGAAGTGCTCCCGCTGCGGCGGCGACCTGACCGAGGCCGAGCGCCGCGAGGCGGGGCAGGTTGTCGGCGCGGCGCAGACCAAGCCCGCCCCGGACGTCAAATGCCCATTCTGCGGCACGCCCAACAAAGCCACCAACGTCAAATGCACCAACTGCGGCTCGCCGCTGGCCAAAGAGGCGCGGCCGAAGCCAACCGTCGCTCCGGTCATGGCCACGCCAGCAGCTACCTCGGCCAGGATGAGTCCCATGCTGCTGCTCATCGGCGCAGCCGTGCTGCTGCTCATTTGCGGGGCCGTCGCTTTCCTTGTCATGCGCGGCACGCGCACGGAAACCAGCCTCGCCCGCGTCACCGACACCGAGTGGCAGCGCAGCATTGTCGTCCTCGGCTATGCCCCGGCCAGTCATAGCGATTGGGCCGACCAGATTCCGGCCGGGGCCGACGTGGGTAGCTGCACCGAGCGCGAACGCGGCCGTTCCGCCTTCCCCACTGGCAACTCCGAGCAAGTCTGCGGCACGCCTTACGTCGTGGACCAGGGCACAGGCTTCGGCGAAATGGTGCAGGATTGCGAGTACATTGTCTATGATGACTACTGCCAGTACAGCGTCGTCGAGTTGCAGCCCGTCGGCGTCCTGCGCGAGAGCGGCTCCGACCTCAACCCCTTCTGGCCCCAGACGCGGCTGGACAGTGACCAGCAGCTCGGCGACCGGGAGGAGACCTACGAGATCACCTTCGACGTGGACGGCGAGCAGGTCACCTACGAGACGGCCGACGCCAACGAGTATGCCCGGTTCCAGCGCGGCAGCCAGTGGGCGCTGGAGATCAATGGCTTCGGCAACATCACTGACATCCAGCCCGCGCCCTGAACCATGCTCCTCTATCGCTGGTCGTCGCTGCTGCGAGCCTATGACTTGAGGCTCGGCTATAACCGGGTCATCGTCCTGCTATCGGCCCTCGGCGCGGTTGTGGCCCTGGTTGCCGGCATTATCGCCGGTCTGCCCATGTCCGACGTGTTGTTGCGCGCCTTCGCCGGCGGCGTGACGGCCTTTGGCGCAGCGGGCCTGGCCAAGGAGCTTGACCCGGATCACCCCGGCAGCGCTGTTGCCGGCGCGGCGATGGCCATACCGCTGGCGTGGTGGGTCGCCCGCCCGGAAAGCCTGCTGCCGCTGCTGTGGCTCATCCTCATCTTGCGCTTCGTCAGCCGTTCGACCGGCCTGCCGCCGAAACTCACCGACGCGCTCGGCCTGATTCTCCTGGCTGGCTGGCTCAGTTGGGCGCGCACGCCTCTGTTCGGCATCCTCACCGGCGTCGTCCTGGTGCTAGACGTGTTGCTGCCCCACGGCCGGCGCGTCTTTGGCTGGTTGGGCGCGCCCGTGGCCCTGGCCGCGGGGCTATATTGGGCCTTGAATGCCGCCCGCTACCCGTCGGCGCAGGCCGAGACATGGCTGGTCGTCGCCCTATTGGCCCTGACCATCGCCATCATCGGCGTCATTCTGACTTGCTACGTCATCCTGACCCCCGGCGACGCCACGGGCCGGCCGCTAGAACCAGTGCGCGTCCAGGCGGGGCAAATCGTCGCCCTGACGGTAGGGCTGTTCTTCGCTTCCTGGCACGGCGACGACGGGGCAACGCTGTTCGTCGCCCTGTGGCTGGCGCTGGCCGGCACGGTGGTGCTCTACTGGCGCGATATCGATTCGCGGCGGGCGACCGTCCCCTCGTAACGCTATGCGAAGCGCCGTCCGGCTTCTCCCCGTCGTTCTGCTCTGCCTGCTCGCCGCCGCATTGGCCGCCTGCCGGCCCGCGGCCGTCGCCCCCGTCGCCGCCCTGCCCACGCCGGCCGCCTCGGCGACCGCCCGCCCGCCCGTTGTCGTAACCACCGCGCCCACGACCGCGTCCACGCCGCCGTCCACGCCGCCGTCCACGGCCGCGTCCACGGCCGCGTCCACGCCACCCACGGCGACGACCACGGCGACGACCGCGCCCCAACCAACCATTCCCCCAACCACCGTGCCTTCGCCCACGCCGAACCGCGACATCCCCTGCAACGAACGCTTCGCCGACGACGGTCTGCTGACCGTGGTGACGCTCACCTACGGCCTTAGCCGCGACTACGTGCCCCGCGGCCTCGTGCCGCTGGACGCCTATTTCGACAGCGATGTCACTCTGGGCTACCCGACCGAGTTGCGCCACCTCGTCATCGGCCCGTTGGCGGCCATGATCGCCGACATGCGGGCCGCCGGCCTGCACCCGTTCATCATCTCCGGCTACCGCAGCTACTCCGCCCAGGCTATCGCCCGGCAGAAGTGGCTGGAACAGGAGCCGGAGCGCGCCAACATTCTCAGCGCCCCGCCCGGCTTCAGCGAGCACCAACTGGGCACGGTCGTGGACTTCGGCTCGCCGGAACTGCCGGAGATCGTCGGCCAGGAAGACATCGAGTTCCACACCTACTTCTACAAGACGAGCGAGGGGTTCTGGCTGGCCGACAACGCCCACCGCTACGGCTTCACGCTCAGCTACCCGTTTGAAGCCACTGAGATCACCGGCTTCTTCTATGAGCCGTGGCACTACCGCTACGTCGGCGTTGAGATGGCCACCCAGCTCTACAATGACCACATCTCGCTAACCGAGCGCCAGCTGGCCACCGAGCCGCCGCCCTGCATCCCGGATACCCCTTGAAAGCAAAAGCCCTTCTCCTTGCGACCCTGACCGCTGTCCTGTTGCTTCTGGCTGCTTGCGGCGCGCCGGCGGCCGTTGCCCCCACGATTGTGGCCGCGACGCCATCGCCGACCGGCGCGCCGCCTACGACAACCCCTGAACCGACGGCCACGCCCGAACCGACAGCCACGGCGACCTTGCCGCCCACGGCGACCTTGCCGCCCACGGCGACCTTGCCGCCCACGGCGCAACCGCTGACGTTGGCCCTGCCGCCGCAGTGGGTCGATCTGGTCGCCCCGGTGGCTGCCGACACCAGCGCCGGCTATGCCCTGACGCCGCTGGCAGTCGATGACCCGGCCGCGGCCCTGGCCGCCGGCGAGGCCCAGCTGGCCCTGCAGCGCGGCGGCGATGGCATCGTCGTCCGCCAGGAGCCGTTGGCCTTCGCCGTGCCCTTCACGACAAACTGGGAGCTTCTCAACGCCGCCGAGGCCGAGGCCATTCTGGCCAACGGCCATAATCTGGTGCGCGTCATCCCCTGGAGCGCCATGACGCCCGACAATAAGGCTCTGCGCGTCGATGGCCTGCACCCGACCGATGCCGACTACCCATATCACGAGACGTGGTCGCTGGTGGCCGCGCCGGGGCAGGAAGCAGCCGCCGCGGCCCTGGCCCCCCGGCTAAGCGCGGCGCTGGCCCCGCTGCCAACCATCCGCCTGGCTGCCGTCGGTGACGTCAACATCGACCGCACCCAGCGCGAGATCATCCTGAGCACGGGCGACTACGTTTATCCCTTCGCCCGGGTCAAGGACATCTTCGCCGCGGCCGACTACACCATCGCCAACCTGGAAACCTCGCTCGGCGACGTGGGCGAACCGGTGGCCAAGCGCTACACCTTCCGTTCGCCGCCGGAGGCAGCCCAGTCGCTGGCCCTCGGCGGCGTCGATCTCGTCTCACTGGCCAACAACCACGCCGGCGACTACGGTTGGGAAACGCTGCTACAGGGCATCGACCTGCTGCACGCCGCCGGCGTGGCCACGGTCGGTGGCGGGGCCAACGACGCCGCCGCCCACGCGCCCCACATCGCCGACATCGACGGCCTAAAGGTCGCCTTCCTGGGCTACGTCCACGTGCCCGTCGAGGCCATCACCCACTTCGACACGCAGACGTGGACAGCCACGGCCGACACACCCGGCCTGGCCTGGGCCGACCCCGAACGCATCCGCGCCGACGTCCGCGCCGTGCGCCCGCAGGTCGATCTCGTCGTCGTCATCCTTCACAGCGGCTATGAATACATCGAGGAGCCGAGCGAGGAACAGGTGGCCGCGGCCCATGCCGCCGTGGACGCCGGGGCCGACCTGGTGGTGGGCCACCACGCCCACATCCTGCAGGGCATCCATCGCTATGGCGACGGGGTGATCGCCTATGGGCTGGGGAACTTCGTTTTCAACATTGAGGGGCCACCGGAGACGGCCATTCTCAACGTCTGGCTCGACCGCGACGGCGTGCGGCAGTTGGAACTCATCCCGGCTATCGTCCAGCAATATGGCCAGCCGCGCCTGGCCGACTTCGCCGAGTCAGGGCCAATCCTCTCGCGAGTCTACTACCTGACGACGATCCTGAACGCGGCCACGGACTGAGCCCCCTAGGGTACAGAGGAGAGCGCGCCGCTGTTGTAGCTGGCCGCGTCCGGGCCAACGAACTGCTCAATGGAGAAGCCGCTCAGCAGCCCGCGGTCGTTCAGCGCGGCGATGCTGACCGCGTAGGTCACGTTCGGGTCGAGGCCGGTCAGGGCGACGTTGCCGGAGTTCTCGGCCTTGACGAACTTGAACGTCGGGTAGTAGGTCG